>CAMODR010000102.1 GCA_946611495.1 uncultured Methanobrevibacter sp.
TTAAACTTGTTTTATAATAAAAAACTAGTTTAAGTAAGTTCTTAGCCTATAACTAATTTTTTAACTTTTTTTAAATTTATTTCTTTTAATTTATTAAATTTATTTCTTTTAATTTATTAGATTTATTTCTTTTAATTTATTAGATTTATTTCTTTTAATTTATTAAATTATTTTATTTAATTATTAATATTATTTCATTTTCTTTTTTAATTTTATTTTATATCATATTTTGTTATATTCATCAAAATTTATCATATTCAATCAAATTTTATAATTTTTCAAGTAAACTTTATATACTATTAAGTATAAAGTATATTCAAGGGTTCATTCTCTTTTAACTTTTAATCTTAGCTAGTATAATTAAACACGATGGTAAGAAAAGAGAAAATTTTCTCTTTTCTTTTCTCCATTATCTTTTTTTAATTATTTTTTCACTTATTTTTTAGAATATTTTTTAGTAATTTTTTCCCTTTCTAATTAGAATATCATTTTTAAATTATAGTTTACTTTCTTTTTCCCCTTTTATTTTAAAAAATTATTACTTTTTTAACTTATTTTTTTAATTTTTTGTACTATTTTTATAGAAATATTTATATAACTTTGAAAACAATAATTATTTAGGTTTGCCTAATTGTCAAATTAAGGCATATTTATCTTTATTTTTTATTAATATACATTTATATGTAGGTATTTGGTTTTAAAAATATGTAGATGTTTTATTTTTAATATACATTTGCATATAAGTAAAATAAATTGTGTTTTGTAGTTTAATAAATTTTATTAATTTTTATTAATTTTTATTAAATTTTAATTAAATTTTTTATTATTATAATTTGGTTTTAGAGAAGGTAATATGGCAAAGGACGAGAAATTAAATCCTAATTCAAAGGATAAAAATAATCCATACTATAAAAATGTTCTTTTAATAGGAAGTCCTAATGTAGGGAAAAGTTTAACTTTCAATAAATTAACAGGTCTTACAGCTATGGTTTCCAATTATCCTGGAACCACAGTGGATATTGATGAAGGAGATTTTACCTATGAAGGTAAGACTGTACATATAACAGACCCTCCAGGACTTTATGATTTGAATACAATCACTGAAGAGGAAAGGGTTGCTAAGCTTTTGGTATTAGATGAACAGTTTGACTTAATGGTTCATGTAGTCGATGCTAAGAATATAGACAAGACAATAGACCTTACATTGCAATTGATCGATGCTGGAAAAGAGGTGATTCTTGTCTTGAACATGATGGATGAGCTTGAATCTATGGGTGCATCTGTTGACCGTGAAGCATTAAGCAAGGAGCTTGGCATTCCTATAGTCTTGACATCTGCTGCTGAAAATAGAGGGCTGGATGAGCTAAAGCACACCATCGTTAATTATTATGATATTGAAGATGACATAATCAATAATTCAAAGAGTTTTTTAGATGTTGATTATGGAAGATCAATTGAATTGGCCATTTCTCAGATTAAGAAACATATTAAAGGAACATATCCTGTTTCTAAAAGATATTTGGCAGTCTCTTTACTTGAAGGCGATGTGGATAGTGAGGACTTAGTAAAGAATAGTGAAGATTATGATACATTATCAAAAATCATTGAAAATGAAAGAAATAGATTCGATGAGCCAGTGAAATATTTGACTAAGCTTCGATTGGCAGATTATGCCAAATACATCAAATCCAATTTCACAACTATAGATAATGTTAATGCTAAAGATGAGAATAGCTTTTCTGAAAAGTTAAGTCGAATAATGATTCATCCGATTTATGGATTTATTATTTTGGCCATTGTATTGTATTTTGGACTATATCTCTTTGTAGGAGTCTTAGGTGCGGGAATTCTTGTAGACCTTTTGGAAAACGTACTGTTTGGACAGCACATCAATCCATATATCAGTTCACTTGTTATTCAATACATTCCATGGGTGCCTATTCAAGACTTGATTGTAGGTCCATATGGTATTGTAACACTTGGTATAACCTATGGTTTTGGTATTATCTTGCCGATTGTATCCCTTTTCTTCATTGTCTTTTCACTCCTTGAAGACAGTGGATATTTGCCAAGACTTGCTCTTCTTGTTGATAATGGATTTAAGAAGATTGGATTAAGCGGAAGGTCTGTCATTCCATTTGTTCTTGCTGTTGGATGTGGAAGTATGGCTACAATGGTTACAAGAACCTTAGAGACAAGAAGGGAACGTAATATTGCTACAATGCTTATGGCTTTGACAATTCCTTGCTCTGCACAGCTTGGAGTTATTATGGCTTTGCTTTCAGCCCATCCTAAGTCAATATGGATTTGGCTAGCTGTCATTGTGTTTAACTTTATAGTAATTGGATATCTTGCTAAGAGATTTGTTCCAGGAGACCAACCAAGTTTCTTTATGGAATTGCCTCCTCTTAGGTTGCCTAAATTATCTCATATTGCTCAAAAGACTTGGACACGTCTTGTAATGTATATCAAGGAATTGATTCCAATATTCATATTGATCAGTGTAATCATTTGGGCACTTGACTTGTGCGGTATTTTCCAATGGATCATTGCCTGTGTAAGTCCTTTAGTTAATGCAATTGGTCTTCCAGACTCTACAAGTTCTTCATTTGTTCTTGGATTCTTTAGAAGAGACTTTGGTGCTGCTGGATTAATGACAATTAAAAATAGCTTGACAGGTGTTCAGTTGCTTGTTGCATCAATAACCTTAACACTGTTCTTGCCTTGTGTGGCTCAACTGATGATCATGATAAAGGAAAGAGGTGTGAAATTGGCTTTGGCTATTGCATTTATGAGCATAGCTATTGCTTTTGCTAGCGGATTTGTTGTAAATGTTCTATTGCACTTATTTAATGTTGTACTTTAGAAGTTTACATATTTTTAGGTATTTTTAGATATTTTTAGGTATTTTTAGGTATTTTTAGACCTGTTTAATATGTTTAGATAGGTTTAATAAATTAATTAATTATAAGGTAATTTTTATGGTTGAAAATCTTAATGAAAAGGGTTCTTTGGAATTAAATAAAGAAAATTCCAATACAATCATCAAATGTGAATTTTGCGGATTCACTTTCCAAAAATGTGATGGATTAAGTTGCAATTCATGTCCAATTAATTGTAAAACCATCAAATGCCCTAATTGCGGCTATGAAATATTGCCTGAATCTAAATCATATAAGTTTTTAGAGAATAATCTTAAGAAGTTTAAAAATAAGCTATTTAAAAATTAATCATTCTTTGTTAGGTATTTTATTAAAATTTTTTAGGTGTAAAAATGGATAAAAAGGATATTGAAGATTATTTGCGTGAAATCTGGGTTAGAGAGTATGAGAAAAATGAAAAATTATTGGTAACTGATTTTGACAGTGAAGATATTGAAATCTTATCTAAAAAAGATTATCTTGAAATTAATGAGGGTATGATTAATCTAAGTTCTGTTGGAGAGTCTTTAGGAAGATCATTAGTCAGAAAACATAGAATTGCAGAAAAGGTTGTTGCTGATTTGTTTTTAGCGGATATGGATGAGATGGAAGAATTGGCAGACCAAATAGAGCATGTGATGAGTGAAGAGGTTGAAGATAATATATGTAGGATTTTAGGAAATCCAGAAAATTGTCCTCATAATAATCCGATTCCTGATGGGGACCGTAGCAAGGAATTGGATAGCGAACATTCAATACCTTTAGTGAATTGCCATAGCGGAGATTCTGGTGAAGTCTCTCATATAAAAACAGAAGATGCTCGTAAACTTAGAAAAATTATGAATTTAGGCCTTATTCCAGGATCTAATATTTGTCTCATACAAAAATTCCCTAATTATGTTTTCCAATTAGGAAACACTCAATTGGCAGTGGATAAGGAATTAGCTGGAGAAATTTTTATTAAGTTAGATGAATAAGAATTATCATAAGTTTTTAATTTATATTCATTTAACTATTTTTTTAACTATTTTTTTTTAACTATTTTTTTTTAACTATTTTTTTTAACTATTTTTTGCAAATATTTAATTATATGAATAATTATATCTTAAATTGTAGAAATAATAGTATTAAAGTATAAATAAAAAATATTATGGTGATTATATGTTAGAAATTATTCCTGTAATCGATTTGATGAACTCTGTTGCTGTTTCTGGTAAGTCTGGCAATAGGGAAACTTACACTCCTCTTAAAACAATTTATGCATCATCATCTGATCCTTTGGAAATTGCAAGTTCTCTTAAGCGAAATGGTGCAAAAGAGATGTATATTGCAGATTTGGATTTAATTGAAAGAAATGGGAATCATAACATTTACAAGGTAAAAGAAGTGAATAGCGTTTTGCCTGTAATTCTTGATGTTGGTGTTGATAATTTAAAGACTTTCGAATTTTTACTTGAATTTGCATATAAGATAATTGTAGCGACAGAAACACTCGATTCAATTGAAGAGTTGGAAAAAATCTTTGAGAAGTATCCTAAGGAAAGGATTATCGTAAGTGTTGATGTAAAAAACAATGAGCTCTATACAAAGAATATGGATTTGGATTTGGAAGGATTTAAGGAAGTCTTAAGAAAAATTGACCCTAATGAAATTATCTTGTTAGATATTAGTTCAGTTGGAACTGAAGGAGGATTCAATAAGCCTCTTCTTGATAGCTTTGAAGAATTCAAGGATAAAATTATCTTAGGTGGTGGAATAACTGCTCCTGAGATAGAAGAATTATCTAATATGGGAATTAACAAGGCATTGGTTGGCACTGCACTCCATAAAGGAGAAATTGAATTAAATCCATTTTAATTATTTTTATTTTTTCTAAATTTTTATTATAATCTTTTAAATTTTTGATTTTCCTTAAATTATGTTAAATTTAAATATAAAGTAATATAAAGATTAATATGTATAAAAATTATAACTTTAACTTTAATTAGATTTAACAAACTTATGTGATAAAATGAATTCTGAATTAATTATTATATTTTCTCATTTTCTTCCTTTAATTTTAGGATTTTTCAGTATTTTATTAATGATTAATGGAATAATGGACAAACAGAAAGTAATTGCTGCTTTTGGTGTAATCTTATTCTTAGTTGCTTCACTTGCTCCATTTGTGGTATTGCCTCTATTAGGAGTTTAGTTAGTCAATTATTCTTATTTTAATTATTATTTCTTTTTTTAGTTTTTTTAGTATTTATTTTTCCTTTTGATTTATTTTTATTTTTTAAGGAAATTTTTTTTTATTTTTTATTTTTTATTTTTTATTAATACGTTCTTTTTTTAAATCATTTTTAAAAATTAAACATATCATAATATCATGATATGAAAAGATTTATATAGATAAACATATCATAATATCATTATATGAAGGTGTGTAAGATGAAAGATGATAAAAATTTAGAAAATTTAAATGATAACGAGGATTTATGTGAAGTTTTTAATCCACATGAAGATGCTATAAAACGTGCTAAAACTCATATTTTATCAGAGGATGATTACTCAGATTTATCTGAATTTTTTAAGATTTTCGGAAATCCTACACGTT
>CAMODR010000103.1 GCA_946611495.1 uncultured Methanobrevibacter sp.
TAAACTTCACTTGTAAAAGATATATACTATTATTAAAAAAATATTAAATATAAATTTCGTTAAGATAATTGAAATAATTTTTTATAAGAAATTATAAATTTGATAAAAGATAAGTGACTAAAATGATAATAGATTTAAGCTTAGCAGAAAGCCACTCTAAAGATGTTTCAATTATGGTTGATGCTTTAAGAGCAAGCACTACAATAACAGTAGCTTTAGACCATTTTAAAGAAGTAATTCCTGCATTTTCTCCAGAAGAGGCTAGAAAACTTGCTAAAGAAAATAACTCTGTCCTTGCAGGAGAGCGAAAAGGACAAAAATTAGATGGCTTTGACCTTGGAAACTCCCCTTGCCAGATAAAGGATTTCAATACAGACAAAGAATCAATTGTTCTTACAACAAGCAATGGAGTGAGAGCCCTTGAAAATATGAAAAATTCAAGGAATATCCTAATTGGTGGATTCACTAATGCAAAAGCTCTTGCTAAAGCAGCAACAGAACTTGCTCGAGAAGAAATAGAAATAGTTATGGGAGGATATAATGGAGAATTTGCCATAGAAGACTTCTTAGCAGCAGGAGAAATATTATATTGGATTAAAGAAGAACTAAAAAAAGAAGACACTGCACTTGAAGATACAAACGATGGTTCTGATTATCAATGGAAAGATAGAAAGGGATTTTCTGAATATGCAATATCTGCTATTTTAGCAAGCCGTGATAAAGAATCTAACAATAAAGAAATACTTAAATCAAAATCTGGAAAACGATTAAGATATTTAAACTATCATGATGATGTAGAACTATGCATGAAAAGAAATATAAGTGAAAATGTAGGAATCTATAAAGATGGAAAGATCGTTTTGTATGAATAAAACAAATTTACAAAGAATACTACTTATAAAAAATTTATTATTAAACAGTTTTATACAGATAAAACAATTTTACAAATAATACTGCAAAGAATACTGCAAAGAATACTGATTATAAAAAAATTTATAATTAATCAAATTTAAATAACTGAAATGTTAAATAGTAATAAAAAGTAAAATTTAAATCATAATTAGAATTTAATTAAAAAATATATAAATTATTTTTTTAACCAAAATGCAAAAAATTATAAATTATAATTCTCAATTAATAATAAAAAACAAAGAAGGATAATCTAATGAGACGAGAATGCTTAAAGATAATAGGTACTGCACACGTATCTCAAAATAGTGTAGATGAAGTGAAAGAGGCTATTTTAGAAGATCAACCAGATGTAGTGGCTATTGAATTAGATAGAGGAAGATACATTAGATTAATGAATCAAAGAAATGGAATTGTAGAAGATGACCAAATCCACATTACAAAAATCATTAAGGAAAATAAGGTAGGTCTCTTTTTAACCACAACCATTCTCTCTTATATGCAAAATAAGATTGGAGAAGACTTAGACGTTAAGCCAGGTTCAGAAATGGTTGGTGCAATTGAAGCAGCTGAAGAGATAGGTTGCAGAATCGCATTGATTGACCGTGACATCAATGTCACATTACAAAGAGTCTTAAACAATATGTCAACATGGGAAAAACTTAAATTTGTCTACGGAATTATTGCATCATTATTCTCCAATGAGGAAGAAGAAATCGATGTGGAATCCTTAAAAGAACAATCTGCAATCGATGAGGCAATGGGTTACTTTAAGGAAATTTCCCCTGGAGCATATGAGGCATTGGTTAATGAAAGGGATGCTTATCTTGCAATGGGCATCTTACATATTCCAGAAGACCATGTAATTGCAGTTGTAGGTGCAGGACATAAGGAAGGAATCAATAATTATCTTGATAATCCCGAAAGAATTCCTCCACATAAAGATTTAATTGATACAGAGAAAAAGGGAGGAATCCCTTGGCTTAAAATCATCTTGGCTTTAATCCCAATCTCATTTGTTGTGATATTTTTTCTTGCTTGGATGAAAGGAATCCAAATCCAAGGAAACATTATGGAATTTGTTGTAATAAGTATGATCATGGGATTTATAGGCTCAATTTTATCAGGGTCTAAAATTCAATCTGCAATTGTTGGAGGAGTCGTTGCTCCACTTACCATTATTCACCCATTACTTGCAGCAGGTTGGTTTTCAGGACTTACAGAAGCTAAATTCAGAAAGGTTAGAAAACGAGACATTACTAATCTTGGAAAAATAGAAAGCTTTAGGGACTTATGGAACAATAACATCTTTAGAATCCTTCTTGTTGTAGTTGGAACCAACTTAGGAGTGAGCATTGCAACATTAGTAATATTGCCTTCTCAAGTATTTATTCCATTGTTTATGAAAATCTTCGGAGGATAAAAAATGTATGTAATATTCAGATGCGACTGCGGAAGAGTCCTTTATGCAAAACAAGGAGTTGCCACAAGAAAATGCACTTGCGGAAAAACAATTAAAGTAAAAAGTCGCAGAATCCTAAAAAAAGTAGAAACTGCACAAGATGCATCAGAGGCAGTTCAGGAAATGCAAGCAGAAATCTATGGAAATACTGGATTCAGTACAGCAGACGTTTATAAGAAAAATAAATTCTTAAATCAATTAGATAGAAAAATGGATGAATTTAAATAATTTATTCCCATTTCTATCATCATAACAACATTTCAATATTATTCTTATTTCTATCACCACAATCTTAATCAAAATTCATTTCAAAAATTATTTACTCTTTTTTAAATAGAAATATTCCAAAAAATAATTAAAATAAATAAAACTCACTTTTTTTACAATTACCATTTCACATCAATTTAATACAATAAAATCAACTTAAAAAAATGAAATCAACTTAATACAATAAAATCAACTTAACAAAATGAAATCAACTTAACAAAATGAAATCAATTTTACAAAGCCACTAAACAAATTTTAATCAAAGCACTAAAAATCGCTTAAAATAGAAAGATTAAAATATTAAATTATAAAAATATTAAGATATTTAAAGATATTATTAAATAGTTTATCATATAAATAAACTTATGAACAAATTTTTATAAACAATTATAAAAAGGACTTAATAGAAATGGACTCGATAATTATAGCAATTGAAATTATAATAATCATAATTTTAATCGTACTGAATGGGCTTTTATCCCTTGCTGAAATTGCAGTTGTGTCTGCAAGAAGAATCAGAATGCAAAAAATTGCAGAAGAAGGGGATAAAAGAGCTTTAGCTGTTTTAGACTTTATGGACAATGCCAGTGATTTCCTATCCACAGTTCAAGTTGGAATAACTTTTACTGCAATCATTACAGGGGCACTTGGTGGTACTACTTTTTCTGAACCTTTAGGAAACTTCTTTAGCCCGTACATCCCGTACAGCTATCAAATTAGTTTCATACTTGTGATTCTTGTTACATCTTACTTTACAATATTAGTTGGTGAGATTGTACCAAAAAGAATGGCATTAAACGATCCTGAAGGATATGCTTTGCAAACTGCAAAATTCATGCAAATAAGTTCCATAATCTGCAAGCCAGTTGTAATATTACTTGACAGCTCCACCAATTTAGCATTAAGAATTGTTGGTTCATCTCCAAAAGAAGACATCGTAACTGAAGAGGAAGTCAAATTACTCATTGAAGAGGGTATTGAAGACGGAACAATAGCTGAAGAAGAGGAAGACATTATTAAAAGAGTGTTCCGTTTAGATGACCAAAAAGTGGACATGATAATGACTCCAAGAAGTGAAATAATTTGGCTTGATTTGGAAGATGATATTGAAGAGAACAAGGAAAAGATTATTGAAAGTAAAAGATCCATTTTCCCTGTTGCAGATGCTGAATTAGATGACTTTATTGGTGTTGTTCAGGCAAAGGATATTCTTAGTGAAATATTTGCAGGCAAAGATGTGAACATTAGAGAAAGCGTTAAGTCCCCATTAGTCGTTCCTGAAAATATGCTTTCAATGGATTTGCTTAAGGAATTTAAGGAAAACAGAGAATATGTCCATATGGTACTTGTTGTGGATGAATTTGGAAGCGTTGTAGGATTGATTACATTAAACGACCTTCTTGAAGGTATTGTTGGAGACATTCCAGGTATTGATGAGGAAGATGACCCTAAAGCAATTGAAAGAAAAGATAATTCCTGGTTAATTGACGGTAGATTCTCTATTGAAGACTTTAAGGACATGTTTGAAATTGAAGAGGACATGCCTAATGAAGTTGAAGACGGATATACAACCCTTGCAGGATTCATCTTATCACATGCAGGAAAAATCCCAGAAACAGGCGAAATATTTACAGAAGGCAAATTCACTTTCGAAATCATAGATATGGATTCCAATCATATCGATAAGATTCTAGTGAAAGTCAATGAAGAGAGCGAAGAATCAGAAATCGAAAATGAAGAGGATTAATTATTCAAACTCTAGGGGGTAAAACCATAGAACTAATCATGCAAATTATTTTACTAATTATAGGTTTTGTGCTTTTAATTAAAGGTGCAGATATATTCGTAGATGGTGCAAGTAATGTGGCATATAACTTTAAGATACCTACAGTGATTGTTGGATTAACCATTGTAGCATTTGGTACAAGCGCCCCTGAAGCTGCAGTATCAATCACATCTGCATTTGCTGGAAGCAATGCAATTTCCTTAGGAAACGTTGTGGGAAGTAATATATTCAATATCTTAGGAGTTGTAGGTACCTCTGCTTTACTTGGAACCCTTACTGTTGATAAGGTATTGATTAAAAGAGATTTCCCATTCCTTGTTGTCTCAACAATTGGACTGCTCATTATAGCATATCTTTTTGGAGAAATAAGTCAAATATGCGGAATAATATTCTTAATCATAATCATAGCATATGTTTATTATCTTGTTAAGAAAGCAAGAGAAGATAAGGATGCAATGAATGAGCAAAGCGAAATAAAACTTACAATACCAAAAGCAGTTATATACATAGTCATTGGTATTATTGGAATCATAATCGGTTCTGACTTAGTTGTAGATGGAGCAAGCTACATTGCAGGTGTCTTTGGATTAAGTGATGTGCTTATTGGTCTTACAATTGTTGCTATAGGAACATCATTACCGGAATTTGTTACTTCCATCACTGCACTTAAGAAAGGAGACAATGGTATTGTAGTGGGAAATGTACTTGGATCATGCATTTTTAATATATTATTCATTTTAGGTATAAGCAGTGCAATCATGCCAATGCCAATTGCGCCTGAAATGGTATTTGATATATTGCTAATGACATTAGTAACCATTATCGGAGCATGGTTCACCTATACAAAAAGCGAAGTTGATAAGAAGGAAGGATTGGTTTTAGTAATCCTATTCATTATCTATATGGCTTTTGTAATCTTAAGAAATTAAACTTTAATTTCTTTTTTCTTTTTTTTTTGAAAAATTAAAAATAGTTCGTATAATATAGAATAAAAAATAAATAAGGACAGACTAATAAATAGATAGCAATAGAATAAGAAATAGCTAAAAAATAGA
>CAMODR010000104.1 GCA_946611495.1 uncultured Methanobrevibacter sp.
TTGTTGTTGGAGAAAGAGAAATGCAGGACATGTTTATTGCTGCAGGCGCCCATACTATTACCAGTGTGAATACATATCCTGATTTTGAAAAATGGGAGAAAATAGATCCTGATCATAAATTTGAAGACGTTTATAACAGATATGCTCACATGAATGTCAATCTCAGCGCAAATGAATCAAGCAAATTTGAACGTGTTCCTGGAAGAGAGGATATCATAAGCGTGACCTTTAATGTGAATGATTTGGAAAAATTAAATGTGACTTATATCGAAAGCGAACAGGATTTAAGCAAATATTCCAATGAAAATGTTGATTTTGAAAAAATTTATTCATATAGAAATTTGAAGATTTATAAAGTCAATTATTAGATTATGATTTTTAATTCATAGATAGTTCTTTGCTTAAAATAAATGAATAAATGCAATTGAGCCCAAAATTAACATGCTTGAATTATCCAACCATTAACTGTATAATTAGAAATTTTTTATAATTTTTTACTTTAATATTTTAAATATGGCCTTTGTTTCTATTTTTAAGCACTAATTAACCCTAAATTTTATATATATTAAATTAAATAAATCATAATAAAGTATTTTCTAATAAAAACTAATGAAAAAATTATTTTTTGAAAATTAGTTTAACGGAAAAAATTTAAATATTTATTATTTAATTTAAATTAAAAATATTCAATTTTCTCAAATTGTTTAATTTAAATCAGGTGTGTTTTATGGAGAATATTGAAGAAAGTACAGTTCAAAAACCAAAATCAAAACGTATTTTTTATTTGGATGCTCTGCGTGCATTAGCTATTCTTAGTGTTATAATCATTCACGTAGCAGCAAGCACTCAATATCTGGTTAATGGACATTCTGCTGTTTATCCATTCCTTTCAAGTTCCTGGTTTTTGAATGATATAATGGCCTTATGTTTTAGAATAGGCGTGGTTTTATTCTTAATGCTGGCAGGAGCATTGTCACTAGGACGTAGTTGGGAAATAAAAACATTTTTAGGAAGACGTATCCCCCGCATTGTTCTTCCATTTGCATTTTGGGGATTTGTATTATCTGCTTTGATTGCAGCATACGTCTGGTTCGTTCCGAATGGAATAGCTAATTTCAGTGCTTTTAATTTAGGAAGAATCGAACCCCTGCTCTCTTATGATCTTATAGGCTTTCTAACCTTCCTGTACAATTATTACATGGCATATTCCTATACATCCTATGCTTACTGGTTCTTTTGGATGATACTAGGCACTTACCTGATTATGCCTATCTTCGACAAATGGGTGGCAAACTCCAGCCTAAATGAACTTGAATATTTCCTGTTCTTCTGGCTGATAACATGCATCTTTGATTTTACACTTGATATTTCATTTCCAATAAAATTAACTTATTTCGTTAGTCCGATTGGACTTGTTGTACTTGGTTATTATTTAAGGCATACCGAACGCAAATGGTTGAATAATCCATACATTGCATTATTGCTTATCATTGCAGCGTGTGTTTGCGAGGTAGCTATTTCTGCAACATATTCAACTCCAGATTCAATATATAAATTGGACAGATATTCTATTTTCACTGCTATAGAAGTTATTGGAATATGGCAATTATTTAGAAATATCGGCAAATTCAATATCCATATAAGATTCTTTGAAAACCCTAAGGGAATATTCCGCAGAGCCATTTCAGGCCTTGCTAAAAATAGTTACGGCATCTATCTAGTGCAATATTTCATGATTGCAGCTATGGATGGGATTGTTACAATGCTTGGGATATCTACAAAATCATATCCTCTCACAGTATTCTTAATATTTGTATTGTCTACTTTCGTATCATGGGCTGTTATTGAATTACTAAGCTACATACCGGGACTAGGCAAGGCGATAGGTTCCAAATAATTTAAATTATAAATCTTTTTTATTTTCTTGCTTAAAACAATTGTTTTAACTAGGAAAACATTTTTTTGTTAAATTAATTAAATTCTTAAATATTAAAAACCCCATATTTAAACTTATTTTAAAACTATCCTTTAAATTTAAAATTAAGATTAAAAAAATTTTAAATATCATTAAATCAAATATTAAATTAATATTATAAACATTAAAAGAGGATAGTATGGTTAATTTTAAAGAAAAAACAGTATATGATTATATAGGAATGGGTTTATTATTTGCAAGTATAATAATACTCATTAGATTACTTACTTTGCCTATGGCTCATTCATTGATTCATATTGATGAATATTTTACGCTAGAAATTGTTAAACTTCCTTTATCAGATGCTTGGAAAATTATAATAGGAGACTACCACCCTCCATTATATTATATTCTATTAAAAATTGTGAAAAAACTTTCATTAATGACAAGCCTCAATTTAGACCTTATTTCCGTGTTAAAATTATTTTCAATACTTCCTTATTTCATATTAATCCTCTTTTCAGCCACTAAAATCAGAAAGCAGTATGGATGGCTAACTGCAGGAATATTCGCATTTAGTGTTGGATTAATGAGTGATTTCTTCATATCCTATCTAAAAATTAGAATGTACAGCTGGGGAATATTGTTCCTATATTTAGGCTTCATCGCACTTTATGGAGTGATGACCAAGTCAGACAAAAAATCATGGATGCTGCTTACCATTTTTGCTGTTTTAGGTGCATACACCCAATATATTCTTGCAATGTCATTCATCGTTCTTTATCTTTTATTGCTCGGATACATACTGCTTTATAAAGAAAACGGCTTTGATAGAATTGGCGAGTTTAAAAAATGGATTGTGTCTTCGATAATTGGAATAGTCTTATATGCTCCATGGCTACCTTTTTTATTTAACCAAACAGGAAAAGTCAGTGATGAATATTGGATAGCAACCCCGGATATAAATGAAATATTCCATTACTTTTACATCAGCGGTACAAATTCAGGAGATTTGCTACCAGAAATAATTGCAATCGTCGCTTTGATCGTGTTTTTAGCAATAGCTTTAAAAATATACCTTGATAGTAAAAACATAAAAAGCAAAGAAGAAAGAATTAAGGAAAAAAAAGAAAGCATTTATCTCTTAATTGGAATAGGCGTATTTTTAGGAACCATTACCGTCAGTTTGATATTGACCTTCACATTCCGACCTATTTTAGTAGTCAGATACCTTGTTCCAAGTGCAGCATTGGTTTGGTTCAGTTATTCAATAATAATTGGAAAACTTCAAGATAATAAAAAAATAGTCACTTTGCTTTTAACATTGGTTTTACTTCTCGCATGCTGTGGAGTGTTCTACAATGAAGGCGAGATTGCATATGGCAAACACACCATTTCAGAGGACCAAAGATTATTCAATCAAATGAATAACAATGACAGCGTGGTTATTATCATGGGCAATATTAATCTTCTGCAATTCGAAGATTATTTGAAAAACACAACAATATATCCTGTTTATTCTCACAAAAACAAGGAATGGAATCCTGTTTTAAAGAAATTAGATGATGATAATAAAGTAAAAACTGTAAACATCACAACCGAAGTCCTTGAAAAAAATCAAAACAAAACAATATATGAAATTATACAATATAAACGAGGCACTCCTGATTATGGTGAAAATTATACTGTAACCAAAAATGGTACAATTGCAGGTTATAGTCGAAATGTTTTCATCATAGAAAGAGCAACCCCATAATCTACTAGTGAAAAATTAATTATGCTAAATTAAAAACTAGTAAAATAAATTAAAAATTATTCCAATTAATCAACAGAGGAGAAACATGAGTTTATTAAGTATTATAGTCCCATGCTATAATGAAGAGGAATCCATTATAGCATTTTATGACGAATTCATATCAGTATATACCAGTTCAATAATTGATTATAATTCTGAAATAAAATATGAACTTATTTTAGTGAATGATGGTTCAAAGGACAATACCTTAAAGCTTTTGAAAGAATTAGCTTTCAAAGATGAAAATGTGAAATACATATCCTTCTCCAGAAACTTTGGAAAGGAATCAGCATTGTATGCAGGACTTAAGAATAGTTCTGGAGATTATATTGCAGTAATGGATGCTGACCTTCAAGATCCTCCAAATCTTCTTCCTAAAATGATAATAGCTTTGGACAGGGAGGATTATGATATTGTAGCAACAAGAAGAGTATCAAGAGAAGGGGAACCACCCATAAGATCATTTTTTGCAAGAACTTTCTATAAGCTATTCAATAGAATTTCAAAAGTAGAGCTTGTGGATGGTGCAAGAGACTACCGGCTAATGACAAGACAAGTAGTGGATGCCATATTGGACTTGTCTGAATATAATCGTTTCTCAAAAGGGATATTCAGCTGGGTGGGATTCAATACCAAATGGCTGGAATATGCAAACATTGAACGAGCCAGCGGAGAAACCAGCTGGTCCTTCTGGGGATTATTCAAATATGCAATAGAGGGAGTCATGGCATTTACAACTGTTCCCCTTGTTATTTCAACTGTTTTAGGAATATTAATATCAATTATATCATTTTTATATTTGATATATATTGTATTGTCAACAATATTATTTGGAAATGATGTTCAGGGATGGGCTTCAACTGTATCAATAATGATTCTTCTTGGAGGAATCCAATTGTTTTCAATAGGCGTTCTAGGCCAGTATCTGGGAAAAACATATATTGAAACAAAACACCGGCCTATCTATATAACTAAAGAGACCAATATTGAAAAAGAGTAAAAATTTGATTATTTGAAAAATCAAGAAATATTTCATCTACAAGTCGCTTTCGAAAAACATTTTCTCCACATTTAATAAATGGAGATTATTATTGATTATTTACTGAACAAAAATTAATAAGCCATATAAAACATAAGTCAATGTGATGAATAATATTAAAGTCTCTGTAATAATGCCTGTTTACAACACCGAATACCTTGAAGAATGTTTGAATAGTGTAATAACCCAAACACTAAAGGAAATAGAAATAATTTGCATTAACGACGGCTCCACAGATAATTCTTTGGATATTTTAAAGGAATATGCGAAAAAAGATGGGAGGATTAGGATCTATTCTCAACACAACAGAGGTCAAGGTACTGTCCGTAATAGAGGAATTGATTTGGCTAAGGGAGAGTATGTCTATTTTATTGATTCAGACAACTTTGTAAAATCGAACAGCAGATTGTATTATCTGTTAGGGACAAAAAATGTGCGAGTAAAAGATACAACCAAATTAAAAATAAATGTAAATGGGTTCCAAAGTCCAAATGGCAATTCTTTAATACTGTTTCAAGCAAATACAAAAACATACGAAGAAATCAGAGCCTTGATTCAATTTAGAATGATTAATTGTCAAAATAAAGAAATAATTGAAGAATTAAAAAATATTTTGTCAGATAAAAATCTTGATGAAAAACACCTTTATGAGAAATTAAAAGAAGAAAATTCATTAGAAAATCTTATAAATGA
>CAMODR010000105.1 GCA_946611495.1 uncultured Methanobrevibacter sp.
GCTGTAATTTAAAAAATAAAAAACAAATTAAACAAATAAGATAAAAATAATGAATAATATTCTGAAAAAACTAATAAAAATGAATATAAAAAGATAAGAAAATAGATTTATTAAAAAATATTCATTAAAAAAAATAAAATATTGGATGTGAAAAAAGACAATAGAATGAGAATTTTTAAAAATCTAAAAAATAGAATAATAAAAAAATGAACAAAAGAAAGAAAAAAAATTAAAAAATCTAAAAAGTAAAATAAGAAGAATAAAAAGAGAATAAAAAGAGAATAAAAAGATAAAATAACTATTTAATTAAAAAATAAACCTATTCAGATTTAATCATGGTTAAAACCATTTTATATGGCATATTCACTGCCTGTAAAGCATGAGGAATGTTAGCAGGCATAATGATCATTTCGCCCTTTTTGACTGTATGAGGCTCACCTGCAATAGTTATTTCAGCTTCACCATCAACGATTTGAACCATAGCATCAAAAGGAGCACTATGTTCACTTAATCCTTGGCCTTGATCAAAAGCAAAGAGTGTTACTGTACCAAGTTCCTTTTTTATAATTTCCATGCTTACAACAGAGTCTTTCTGATATTCAACCATATTTTCCACATTAATTGGAGTTCCTTTAATATCCATAGCAATCTCTCCTTAGATAAATATATTAAAACAGATTGATAATATAATTTTTGCAAATAATAATTAATTAAAATTCAACCACAAAATCAATTCATAATCATAAATAAAAGAATAGCAAAAACAAAAATCCCATATGGAACTAATGAAAAAATGTAAAATTTTATAAAGATAATTAATAAGTTAAAAAGAGTAAAAAAAGTACAGTTAAGCTTTAAGATTTGTATATCAGACAAACAGATTATCTATTAAATTTTAATAGAAGTATTAATGGAAGTTTTAAAAAAGGGGGGTGAACTAATATTATTCAAATATGATTTTTTACTAATCCATCCATCCAACATAAAATCTTAAAACCTAAACTATAAATATAATATATAATAAGGCATATATTAACTTATCTATTTTTACAATACATTATTAATTAGATTTCTAATAAATTTCAGATATATTAAAAATATTTTAGAAAAGTTCTAAAAAAATAACAATTATTATAAAAAAAATTGATAATAATTATTAATTTAAATTTTCATAAAATCCATATTTCTTAATTTAAGGACAAACTAATTGTCTTTTGCTAAAATAACTTTATCTAGTTAATGAATTAAAAAAATGATTAAATTTTATCCATTTATATTATGAAAACATAAAACAATTATTAAATTTTATTTATTTAAAAAGGACAAAATATGAAATCATTTAATTCTTAATAGTTTCCAATGCTCATCTAAAAATTCTTAATAGTTTCCAATGCTCATCTAAAATAATAAATAAACAAAGAAAATAATAAGAGCCTAAAAATTTTGACTCTAAATATTTTAAATTTAAGTTAAAATTCCAAATTGGAATTTAAATCTGTCTAAAATTGAATTTTAAAATCTAATCAAAAATTAGTTTTATAATCTAACTTAAATTAGATTTTAAATCTAACCCATGATCTTCTTAATGTCTTCTTTAGGAGTTGAGATAGGGGTAAGGTTAAAGTTTTCAACTAAGACATTCAAGATGTCATCATTTGCCCATGCAGGAAGGACAGGTCCTAAGAGCATATCGGTTTTTCCAAGGTATAACAAGGTCCAAAGGATAGCAGCTGCCTTTTGTTCCATCCAGCTTAAGACAATGGTAAGAGGCAATTCATTCAATTCCATCTCAAACAATTCACATAATGCAACAGCAAGGTCAATAGCCACAATTGCATCATTACATTGACCTAAGTCTAAAAGTCTTGGAATTCCTTCAATGTCGCCTAAGTCAAGGTCATTGAATCTGAACTTGTTACAAGCTAATGTAAGGACAATTGTATCTTCAGGCAATTCCTGTACAAATTCTCTGTAATAGCTCATTCTTGGGTTTGGAGTGTCACAGCCAGCTACAAGGAAGAATCTTTTTATTTTGCCAGCAAGGACAAGCTCTTTAATTTGAGGTGCAAGTGAAAGAATAGTGCTTAAACCAAAACCGGTAGTGATTGTAGTGGTTTCTTCAGCCTTAAGGCCACCTAATTCAATTGCCTTATCTATTAAAGGCTTAAAGTCATAATCTTCAATTACAGGAGCACCAGGAATCTTTACAATGTCCATAGTGAATAATCTGTCAGCATAGGAGTCTTTAGGAGGTAATACACAGTTTGTGGTTCCTAAGATAGCAACATTGTAATCTGCAAATACATTCTTTTGGTCAATCCAGGATCCTCCTAAGTGACCAGCCAAGGATTCGTATTTTGCAAGTTCAGGATAACCGTGAGCAGGCAACATTTCACTGTGGGTGTAGACCTTAACTCCAGTTCCTTCACATTGCTTTAAGAGTTCTTCTAAAGCCTTTAAATCGTGACCGGTTACAAGAATACCTGGACCTTCTTGAGCGCCTACCTTCACTTCAGCAGGTACAGGCTCACCGAAGTTTTTGATATGAGCTTCCTTAAGCATTTTCATTACCTTGAAGTTAGCCTCACCAGACTCAAGAGCCAATTGTACCAAATCTGCAACATCAAAGTTGACATTTGTTAAGGTTGTGTATAATCCTTTAGTTAAGAATTCATCTACAGACTCATCGCTTACTCCTAACTCCTTACAGTGGTAGTTGTATGCGGAAATTCCTTTCATTGAAAAAATTAAGTTATCTTGTAATCTTGCTACAGTGCCTTCCTTACCGCAGATTCCTCTTACATCACAGCCAGTTCCTCTAGCTGCTTGGGAACATTGGTAACAAAACATATTGATATTTTCGTTCATAAACACACATCCATTTAATTAGTAAAAAGCAGATGAAATTAAGGCAAAGATCCCAATCATATTTGATATATAAACAAGGGAAAAATCCTAATTTCAAATGCCCTTATTTAACTTGTATAATTTTAGTTCTAATTGTAAGATATTTAAAGATTTTGTAACTAGTTAAGGGTAAAAAGTAACAAAATATATTTATAAAATAATCATTATATAAAAAATCAAGAAGAAAAACGAAGCAAGAAGTTATGTAGAATACGCTTACACAACTCAAAAATTAAAAAAAAGAGCATTATTAAAGGGATTTGATTTTATGGAACAGATAATAGAGTCTTTACAGAAATTAGGGCTAACACGATATGAGGCAAAGGCATACATAGGACTGACAAACCTAATAGAGGCACAGGCAAATGATATTGCAGAGGCATCCCAAATACCAAGGTCAAAGATCTACAATACCCTTAAGGAACTTAATAAAAAGGGATTCGTCACAATAACAAAAACAAGGCCTATAGAATATAAGGTAGTCTCTCCTAAAAATATAGTCAATAAGAAAAAGAAAGAGCTGATTAAGGAGATAGATGAGTCTGAAGAGAAGCTTGAAGAAATATTCAACAGCCAAATATCAGAAGTGCAGGCTCCAATCTGGCTAATCAAGACAAGCGACAACATCATAAGCAAGGAAATCGAAATAATCAAAAGAGCAAGAAAGTCATTGAATATGAGAATCGGATTCCTTCTTGAGGGCGAGGGAGAGGCTCTCATAAAGGCATTCAATACAATTCCAAGAAACATTCCTATCAGAATCCTTGCAAGTCCATATTGCTATATAGACCAAAAGAGAATAGACATCATTGAAATGTTTGAGAATGCAGGCCTTGAAAACCTTGAAATCATAAAGGCAGACATTCCTTTTGTTAAGATAATCATTAGAGATGAAAAGGAGCTTTTTAGAACAATCGTTAAGTTCACAGGAAAGGAAAAGTCAGTGTTGGAGGAAACCGCTGTAGGAGTTCTTAATCAGTATTCTGACATTTGCAAAAACTTTGATGAGCGTTTCGTCAATCAGTTCAATAGAATAAAGCAGCATAAAAAAAGCATGAACTAAAAAAAAGACAAAGGTTCTTATTAATTCCTAAGAAAATAAATGACTAAAATCGGATATTGAAAAATGAAATAAATAAAAAGATTTTAAAAAAAAGTTGAAAATAGAATAATGATTTAATAAAAAGATTTTAAAAAAAAGTTGAAAATAGAATAATGATTTAATAAAAAGATTTTAAAAAAAAGTTGAAAATAGAATAATGATTTAATAAAAATAGAAAATAACTATTTAAATGAAGCTTCCACTATGTCAGCTATGTTATCGCCTACATTCAATATGGAATCCTTGTAAATTGCAGTGTTTTTAGCATACTCATCATAATTGTCCACAACATCAAATATAGCTTCATCAAGATCTTCAAGATCACATTCAATGGTAGCTCCCTTAAATATGGAAACCATATCATGGTATCTTCCGTATTTAACTCTTTTTAGAATAACAACAGGCAAATTGCATACCATAGCTTCATGGAGCATCAATCCATCATTAGTGAGTACAGCAAGGTCTGCCAAGTTGAAAAGGTCATTGACCCAATCTATGAAGCCAAGATAGATTATCTTTTCCTCATCTATATGCTTAGGGACCTCCTCATCGAGAGGGTCTCCTACCAAGACAAGATTGAACCTGTCGCTATATTTAGAGAATTGCTCTATAGCTTGGGCTGTTTTTACAAATAGGCTTGAACCTGATGAGAAAACGATAGTCTGCTTAGACTCATCAAACTCCATTGCATTAGGATTCTTTTCCTTTGCTTGCCTAGAGTGTTGCTTTATCTTTTCAAGTGCAATGTTTCTATCACCTTGAGTGACGCTATCGTTTACAGGCAATAGTGACCTTCTTATGTGGCTTGGAATGTTCTCTGCTAAATAAAGATTGTTTTCAGGCAATACGATAGGTGTTCCGATACGGGTGCACACCTTAGTGTCAAGAGGAGTGATTAAAAGACTTACAGAAGGAACTCTTGCCATCTTAGCGCCTAATGCACCTACAATAGCTCCTCCACCAAGAATACCAAGGACCAAGTCAAATTTCTTAGACTTGATAAGCTTTCTTGTCTTGAATACTGCCTTAATTGCCCTTAAAGCTGCCTTAACAGTAGTGGACATAGTTGCAGAATGGCCTCCTGCCTGTGGAATTATGACCTTATTCCATTCAATATTATTCTTCTTGAATAATATTCCAGGTGCAGACTCATCCAATGCTATTTCACATTCCATCCCTCTTTTAGTAAGAGCCTTGTAAACGTTCAATGCAATGCCTGCATCTCCACCTAATCCTCTACCTGTTACAACAATTAAAACTTTCTTTGCCACGAAGATTCCTCTTTAGAGTTTGTAGTAAATAAAGTATCAAAATAAATATTATATGAAAATATATTTTATGAAAATTTTATTTATGAGATAATTGTGTCTTAATAAAATTTGCAATTTTAATTTATATTCATAATAAGTTATATACTTTAAGTTTTTAAA
>CAMODR010000106.1 GCA_946611495.1 uncultured Methanobrevibacter sp.
TTTTTGAATTTCTTAAATTTTAATTAACTATTTATTTAATTTTAATTAACTATTTATTTAATTTTAATTAACTATTTATTTAATAAATTAAATATTTATACAATAATTATTGAAAGAATCAGTTAATATATTCTTATTCATATAATATTATATTTTATAATTTAATTATAATCTAATATAATTTTTAATATTGCAATTTATTTTTAATCTTATAATTTTACGAGGAAAAACATGAAAGTTATTTGTACAGTTGATGAGTCTTTATACAGGCCAGAAGTAGTTCGTTGGAGAGAAAGAATGGCTATGATGGAGCCAATGGGTGATGTTATTGTAGCGCTTCCATGCAGTATGAAAAAGCCTTATTCTAATTCACAGTCTCATCAGCGTTTTAGAAGAGCAACTAAAGGATATCAGGAAGTAATAGTTACCTCTCCATTTGGTATTTGTCCTCGTGAAATGGAAAATACATTTCCAATTCAGTCCTATGATGTAACAGTCTCTGGAGACTGGAGTTTCGATGAGGTAAGATTGTCTGGAGAATTATTAAGAGACTATGTTGGGGATAAGCCAGTTATTGCAAATGTTCATGGAGGATATGAAGAGGTTTGTCGTGAATATTTGGATAATTGTACTTTTGTCTGTCAAGATGGCCGTCCTACTTCTCCTGATTCAATTTATCACTTAAGAGAAGAGCTTAAAAAATATTCTAAGGTAAAGCATAGGGATAAGGTTTTAAATGAATTAAGATCCATTGCCAAATACCAATTCGGTCCTGAAGCTTATAAGATAATCACTGATGATGTTGTAGCTAAAGGAAGATATCACAGAAATGTCTATAGTGATGGAAAACAGATAGCTCTTTTAAACAGGGATATCGGTTTATACACTCTTAATTTGGAAGGTGGAAGAAGACTTGCAGAGCTTGGCATTCATGTTGTAGAAATCGATTTCGACTTAAAGACCAATTCTGTATTTTCTCCAGGAGTTTCAAATGCTGATTTAGATATTGTTCCTAAGGATGAGGTTGTTGTAGTTAGGGATGGTGAAGTCTTAGGTGTTGGTAAGGCTGTCCTAACTGGTAAGGAAATGATTGAATCAGATAGCGGAATCGCTGTAAAAATAAGGCATAGGAAGAAATAATCTATAAATTCTATTTATTTTCTTTTTATTTTCTTTTTATTTTCTTTTTATTTTCTTTTTATTTTCTTTTTCATGCTTTTTTTCACTATTTTTATTAAGTCTTATGAATTATTTTTTTTCGATTTTCTATTTTTTAAAATCTTAATTGATATAATTTGTTTGAATAAGTATAAATATTATTAAAACAATAGTTATATTATTAACTTTTTGTAAGAGAAATAATTTTGAATTTTGATGAATGGATTAGCAAAGTTTAATTTTAAAAAGATCTTTTACAGTTTATAGTTTTAAGTTAATTTTATATTATTAAAAAAACAATGAGGAGATAATATGTCTGAAGAATTAGCAATCGCTGTTAAAGACGCAGTTTCTGTAGTAAACGACCCTCATATGGGCGTAAGTATTGTAGATATGGGTATTGTACAATCTATTGCAATTGAAGATTCAACTGCTGAATTAGTAATTAAACCTACTAACCCTGGTTGTATGAGTGTAACTCGTATTGCAGCTCAAGCAAAAGCAGAAGCTTTAAAAGTTGAAGGAATTGATAAAGTTAAAATCATTATTGAAGGTCATGTAATGGCTGATTCTCTTAATGAGATGCTCAATAGAGATAACTAATTTTAATTATTTTTCAATTTTAAATTTTTAGAATTTGTCTGTAGTGTATTTATCAAAAGATTTATATACTACTTTATACAAACTCTATAATATCTGTAAATTAAACTTCACTTACTGTTTTTTGAAGTTTTTTTTTATTATTTGTTTAGGCTAGTGGCACAGCCTGGTCAGCGCGCACGGCTGATAACCGTGAGGTCCTGGGTTCGAATCCCAGCTAGCCTACTTTTCTACTATTTTTAATGATTTTTATTTTTATAGCCAATTTTAGGTTTATTTATTTCTAATTTTTAATTTTTAATTTTTTGTATAGTTATTAACTTATTTTTCTTAAGATTTTTCATTTTGCACTGTCTATTTTGTATAAAAATTATAGATTACTGTATTAAATTGTACATTCTTATGTGGAATATATACATTTATATACTTTAAAGTACAAAATATTATTAAGAATTAGTTTGGTGGTTATATGTGGGAAAGTTTAAATGCAAAATTTAGTAAATATCCTGCAAGAATGACTGTAGCTTCAAAAATGTTTGAATTAGGTTTAAGAATTGGCGAAGATAATAAGATTTATTGTGGAAATCTTAAAATCAGTGATTCTGCATTAGCTGCAGCTGCAAATGTAGATCGTAGAGTTATTAAATCTACTGTTAATGTCATAGTTAATGATGATGAGTTATTTGAGATATTTTCAAATATTGTCCCTGCAGGAACATTGCTTAAAAATATTTCTAAGAATTTAGGATTAGGTGTAGTGGAAATTGAAGCTGGTGAAAAAAGCGAAGGAATTTTAGCGGCTGTTGCTTGGACTATGAGCAAACATAATATTGATATTCGCCAAGCATATGCTGGAGACACTAAATTCGAAGGAAATCCTGTCTTAACAATCATTACTGAAAATCCAATTCCTGGCGATCTTTTAAATGAGTTTATTCAAATAGATGGTGTTTTAAAAGTTTCTGTTTTATAACTTTTTTCTTATTTTTTTAGTTTTTTTCAATTACCTTTTTCTTTTTTTAATTTTTCTTAAATATTTATAAAATTTTCATATAATATTATTATTTTATCTACTTTTTTGCGGATTTTATAAAAATTTTTTAGGCAATTTTTCAATTATTAGATTTTTTTTAAGTATAAAAACATAACTTTATATTATAGTAAAAATATATAAATATTATTATAATGTCAATGATTGAATTATTACTATTGTTATATTAACCAATTATTTTTTTAAAACTTCATTGAATTGTTATCAGCATTTAATAAGGAAGAATAGATTATGTTAGCAGATCCTATTGTTCAAACATTATTAATAGAATTAGTCGAAGAAGAAGAGAATTTAGATATTGTTCAATGTCTTTTAGATGGAATTGGAACTGATGAAGAAATTGCTGAAAAGACAGGTATTAAATTAAATATTGTTCGAAAAGTCCTTTATAAACTTTATGATGAAGGTTTGGCAAGTTATAAAAGGGATAAAGATAAAGAAACCCAATGGTATACTTATGATTGGGAATTTAAAGTCGATGAACTTCAAAAATTAAAATTAAAAAGATGTAATACTGAATTAAAAGAATTAAATGAAAGACTTGATTATGAAGAAAATAATATGTTCTTCATTTGTCCATCTGGTCATTATCGTCTTGATTTTGAAGATTCATCCAGTGTTGAATTCATTTGCCCTCAATGTGGTGCAGAATTAGAATTTGATGATAATAAAGATGTTATTGATGAATTAAAAGACCATATTGAATTTATTGAAGATATTATGTCTCAATAATCATCTTCATTTTTTCTATTTTTAATTAATTTTTTATTTGCTTATTGTTTCTAGTTTTTTGCTTTTTTTTATTTATTTTATTTGCTTATTTCTTTTATTTGCACATTATTTCTTTTTTATTTACTTATTTTTTTGCGCTTCAATCCTTTTTTTTATTCACTGGTTTATTTATTTTATTTTTCTAATTAAAACAGCAGGTGTATGGATAATGGAATCTAATGATTCAACACTTACTTCAGGACCATCAGAATTTAAAACGTCCTTTGCACTGTGGATTGTAGCCATTGCAGTAGGCAAGGACCTTTGGTAATCCTCTGCAATATTAGCTATTTTTATTCCTTCTTCTACTTGGATGTCTCTTGAGCATCCTAATGGTGTGGATCCTACGTTTTCAGATAATTGTCCTAATGTATATCCAATGACTCCTTTGTTTGCTTCAATTCCATCAATAGCAATAGGAAGTCCAGTAAAATACTTTCCTTTTCGTTTATAGGTTGCATCAGTATCAATAATTAATGTGGTGACATTTTGATTGCTTTTCTCAAGGAGGCTTTCGCTAATTTCCCTTGCAACCTTTTCAGGATTTTCTGGAAGCAATGAGACATAGGTTCCTGGAGCATTACTTAAGTCTATTCCAGCTTCTGAAGCAGGTTTTAGAGCATGTTTCCATCCATATAAGTCCAATACAACTTCCTTATGTCTTTTAGATTCTTCAGGAAGTCTCCTAAGATTCTTTATGGTTCTTTGTTTAATGCCAAGAATAGGTCCGAGAACGTATCCCCAAAAGTATTTGCTCCAATATGTTGCTAAGAATTTCGCTTTAATGGATGGAGTATATTCTGCTTCATCTACAAGTCTTCCTTGAGATACTGATATTGGAGTCTCAGCTATCACTAGATAATCGTCATTTTTACATAATTTTGAAATGTCATCTATCATAAAGTCTATGCTCTCATTAGGTTTGATGTAGTGAGTTTCAATAGGGATGACTTGATATCCTCGTATTTCAACATATTTGTAAACTTTACCATCTTCGGTTTCTGCTTCTTTATATTTTATGTCTTCGCTCATGTAAATCTTTTTCAATTGTTTTGATAAGTAGTAAATAATATTTTGCTTAATAAGGAATTCTGATAATAATCCTTTCTTATAAGCAAGTAGAATAAAATTAAAGTAATAAAATTAAAGTAATAGAATTAAAGTAATAAAATTAATATTTAATATTAATACATTAATAGTTTAATACATTAATAGTATAATTTTATATTAGTAAATATATAATTATTATTGTTTGTAATTACTAATTATTAATTATTGATTGTCAATTATTAAAGGAGAGTTTATTATGGAAAAATCTATAACTTATTTTGAAAATCCAGGTCCTGAAAACACTGATGCAGTTATTCAACTTGTTAAAGAAAGATTAGAAGGATCTGACATTAAATATGTGGCTGTTGCATCTTCTACTGGTGCAAGTGCTTTAAAATTAAATGAAGCTTTAAAAGACCTTGATGTAACTATTGTAAACTGTTCTCATCATGTAGGGTTTAAAGAACCAAATAAGGCCCAAATAAGTGAAGAGACTAAGGCAAAACTTGAAGAAGAAGGAATTGTCACTTTCTTAGGTTCACATGCTTTAAGTGGTGTAGGAAAAAGCATTTCTAAGAAATTTGGTGGTGTCACACCTGTTGAGATTATTGCTGCAGTTTATAGAACAATCTGTCAAGGATTTAAGGTTTGTGCAGAAATTGGCATTATGCTTGCAGATGCTGGATTAGTTCCTGTTGGTGAAGAGATCATAGCTATTGGCGGTACTGGCTCTGGATTAGATACTGCTGTTGTCATGACTCCTGCAAATATGACTGCTGTCTT
>CAMODR010000107.1 GCA_946611495.1 uncultured Methanobrevibacter sp.
ATATTATAACTATTAGTTAAGGTAATTTATAAAATTTTCTTATTATTAATACATATAATAATTTCAATAAAAAAAATCTATAAAAATTTCTAATAATCATAAATATAAAATTATCTTAATCAAATATTTTTAAATTATGCTATTTAAAAAAATCAGAAGAAAATGAATAGAATTAAAAAATTAACTTAATTTAGTATTTAAATGAATAAACTAATTAATTATTTAAGCCTAAATCTTATAAAAAATTCATATAATCTATTAAAATCTAAATAAAATTATTCTAAAAACTGTTAAATTTATTAATAATAATAAACATAAATATAAATTAATATAAAACATTATAATGAATGTTTAAAATTATATCATTTAAATGATTAATTAAAACAGTTTTATATTAAGTTTAAATAGAGGAAATAAATATTAAATGATTAACTTATTTCCGATTTAATAATCAAGATAATAAGTGAAACAATGAAAGCTGCTATAATAGGTTTAGGCGTAGAAGGTAAAAAGGCATTAAATTCCTTAATGAAACATGATTGGGACGTTTATGCAAGTGATTTAAATGTGAATATCAATTTAGATAACTTACCTATAAGCCTTGCTGAAGTAAATGTTTCTCCAAACAAGGACAAAATCAGTTTTGTTAAAGATAAATTAACAATTGATTTAGGATTCAACAATCAGGAAATTATTGATTCCTGTGATGCAGTTGTATTAAGCCCAAGCATATGGGGCAGTAGGATTGCAAAACATTACCAAGAGTCTGGAAAGCTCCTTTGTGATGTTAAAACTGATCACAGAGACATATTTACCATTGGAGTTACTGGAACAAACGGTAAAACCACAACTGTTTCAATGATTAAGGAAATCCTGGAAAATTCCGGCAAAAAAGTGCTTGTTGGAGGAAATGCTGGAGGCGGCTTTGAAGGATACTATGACCTTATTCTAGAAGCAGACAGTGAAAAATACGATGTTTTACTTATTGAAGTTTGTGATATGACAGTTGGATTCTGCAGCTATTGCTTTGACTTTGATTTAATTGCCTTAACAAATATGGGAAATGACCATATGGATGTTCATGGTTCAATGGAAGGCTATAAAGACTCACTAAAGGTATTCTTTAAGGATAAGACTGTTTTCCTAAATAAATGTCAAGAATATCCAGACAGCTTTAAGGAAGAATTTAAAGAATGCTCAAAAGAAATCATAGAGTATAGCGAAACAGATTATGAATTAAAGCTATTCGGTAAATTCAATAGATTAAATGCAGGTCTTAGCCAAAGATTATGCGAATATATTAATGAAAAGGTATTTCCTATAGATAACGAAACAATCGAATCAAGTCTAAATAATTTCAAACCAGTGAAAGGTCGTTTAGAACTTCTTAAATTAAATGATTGTACAATTTATATTGGAAAATCTGATAATTCCGATGCAATTAAAGTTATTCTTGATGAAGTGGACTTTACTGCAATATTCATTGGTACTCCAAGACATAATGAAAACCATAGATTAGACATATTAAATGAAGTTGTAAATGCAAATCCAGATGCAATAATTTTATTCCCCGGTCTTGAAGATACCTTAGACCAAGCAATATACAGATTACATGGCTTAGATTATAATGGAAGAATAGAAATAGCAAACAATCTTGATGAAATAGTCTCTTTTGTAGCAGAATTCTCACATGAGCCTGCAATTTTCATAGGTGGAAATGGTCAAGAAACAATCATTAAGATACAGGAGAGACTGAAAGAAATATCAAATTCACTAAAATAATAAGATAAATAAAAAAAGTGATTAAAAATTCATAATATTTATAAAATTACTAAAAAAAGATTCAAATAAACATCGGGAGTGTATTAATGAGTAAAAGAAATTTAACTAATAGAAACTCTTTTAAGATAGTTATTGCATTATTTGTAATAATTATTGTTCTTATGCCTGTCTCTATGGCAATGGGTAGCACCCAAAACCATCAAAATATGGCTGAAGTTTCAAAATTTGAAAACGGATCCACCATATTTGCCGGAGACAATATCATTGATAAAAACAAAATTAACAAGTATCCTATAATCTCAAATGTAGATGATTTAAGTTCTCAAATCCTTAGTGGACAACTGACTGACGCATTCTTCTCAATTTCAACAGGTGTCGTTCCTACTGCATCTAGTAAGATTGTCAGTGGAAACATTACTGATAATGGAGAGGTTCAAGGTTTCAAAGGTCCTGCATACATTGATATTGAAAATGACAAAATCAATGTGGTAAAACCTGGAAACTTTGTATATGGATTTAACACCCCTTACACTCAAGCAGTAATCGTGGAAGGCGGTCTTGACATTATCAACAACAAGACAAACGAAACCATTAAGCACATTAATGCTGAGGACATAACTAACGACACAGTTCCTGGAATAGTCAGTGAAGACACCATAAAATATTGGTATAACGCTTATCCTCAAGGTGCTAAATACAATCTTGAATTCTGTGTTGATGGAATAAACGATGGCCGTTCATACTTAACTCCAGAACAGCTTGAAGAGAAGTTCCCTGAAGCTTATAATTATTCTAAAAATTATCCTGGAGGATCTCCAGTAATGCTTTATAAGGAAAACGTGAATGAAACTGTCATAAGCAGCACTTACACATATTTAGGTTCACACCCTCAATACAACGATGCAAACAGGGAATATAATGCTAGACAATTCGTAACCGCATGGAATGGTACTGTAATTCCAGCTCACTCAAGTGCATGCGGAAGAGAGGGAGTTTATTTCAGTGCAGTTAAGGAAGCAAATGCTGAATCAGGTACTGCTTCACATGGTGTATGTCCACCTGCAAGAGCCCTAAGAAATGCTGTTATGGCATTAGGATTCAGCTTGCCTGTAGGTATGGACTCTGGAGAGGATGCAGTGCTTTTCGGATACCACCCATCCACTGGAATCAGAATTGAAAACACCCTTGATTATCCTATCCAAATTCTAATGTGGACTGAAGGTTCAGGTACTGGAATGGAAATCGATGCAGAAGTTGTTGAGTATATTCCAAAGAATGCAACAAGTTCCAACAGTACAAGCTTATAAAAAAAACTTTATTTAAAAAATAAGAATTTATCAAAAGATTTCTTTTAAAAAAAAGATAATGAAAAATATTCATTATAATAAAGAAATCTTATATAAAGATAATATTTCTTATTTATATACATTAATAAAAAAAAATAATTATTAGGTAATATTTATGCTAAGCGTTTCAGCAGTCATAACTGCAGCTGGAAAAAATTCTAGAATGAGAAAAGATCAGGAAAAAAGAAATATTCCATTGCAGAACAAGCTTACACTCCCATTTAAATCAAGCACTGTTATTGAAACAACTATTGAAAATGTTTTAAATACAAAATACATAGAGGAATGTGTTATTGTACTTGGACATTATGAGAGCGAAATATTACCTTTAATTAATCATTATAACGACAAAAGAATAAAAATCATAAAAAACGATCCAATAGATGTAGGATTATCCGTTTCCTTATGGAATGGATTAAATAGCATCACATCAGACATTGCACTTTGTGTAACTGCAGACCAACCTACTGTAAGTTCAACCACTTTTAATAATATTTTAGACACTATTTTAAACTCAGAAAATCCAAAGAAAACCATATCTATTCTTAGACGTTTGGAAATTGGAAAACTGGACACTGCAGAGGGATTAGGAATGCCTTTTGCTGCAAGCCGATTAGAATTGATGGATTATATTAAGGATAAGGATGACAATTTAAATCCTATATTAAGAGAAATATTTGCTGATGGATTTGAATTCTATGGAATCAAAGAGAATCATCCTGATGAATTAATCAACATTAACCATTATTCTGACTACGAAAGCCTAATATAACCAAGTATACTGCCATATAGACTATTCAGGATTATACTAATTTATCTAATTTTTAAAATAATTTTTTTAATCTTAAAAAAAAATTTTTATCAAAATACTTATTGAAAATTAATAAGTTATATATATAATTCATTATTTTACTTAATAAAAATAAATAAGTAATATATATAATTTATTACAATACTTAATAAAAATAAATAAGTTTTATATATAATTTATTATTTTACTTAATAAAAATAATCAAGTTTTATATATAATTTATTATTTTACTTAATAAAAATAATTAAGTAATATTTAAAATTTATTATAAAAAATAATTAAACAATAAAAATAATTGAAAAAAAACATCCACAAAAGAGAGATAAAAAGAATAAAAAAGAGCTAAAAATGAATAAAAATGAATAAAAATAGAAAAAAAGAGTTAAAAATAAAAAAGAATGAAATTATAGAAAAATAAATGTGATTAAAGTTCTATATCTATTTCAATAGGAAGATGTTTTGAACCTTCCACATCAACTAAAACTGTAGAAGCTTTAACTTTATCTTTTAAAGAGTTAGAAACAAAGAAATAGTCTAAACGAGCACCATCGTTTTCTTCCTTATTTTTGAAATAAGTAAATGACTCATCATCATTAAACAATCTTAAAGCATCCACATATCCTAAAGATTCAAGCTTGTCTAAAACAGCTCTTTCCTCTTCAGTGAATGTAACTTTAGTGTCTTTATTGAAAATGTCTATTTCCTTATGAGCAATATCAAAATCACCAGCAAAAATTACATTCTTATCCTTATTTTTCTCTGCAAAATATAATAATGAATTAAAGTAATCTAATTTCTGATTAAAATTAGCCTTCTTACCATTTCCTGAAGGAGAATAAACATTTACTAAAATAAATTCACCATAGTCTAAAACACAAGTTCTATGAAATGCATCATTAGCCTTTTTAAAGAATCTTTTAATGATTTTAGGCTTATCTTTAGTAAAGCTTGCTAATCCACCAGATCTAGCACTTTCAGATTTCAAGAAATAAAAGTTATAAGAACTATTTTCTAAAAACTTCTTATCCATTTGTTCATATTGAACTTTAGTCTCTTGCAATAAGATTACATCAGGCTCTTTTTCAAAAATTGGATTTATATCCTTATTTTTTATTCTAGTCCTTATACCATTTACATTCCATGAAATAATTTTTAATTTACTCATTATATTTCTTCCTATAATTCCCAATAATTAAATAGTGTCTATTAAATAATATCGATTAAAATTATTAAAAATAATTAAATAAAACCTAAAAAATTTATAAACAATATAATATTAGATTTTAAATCATATAAAGTTTTTTGAATATGAAATGATTTTTTTAGATTAAATAAAATAAAACTAAAACTAAAACAAAGTCCAAAAAAATAAAAGAATAGAAAAAACTAGAAAAAAGAAAAAATAAAAAGAATCGAAAAAACTAGTAAAAATATAAAATAAAAAGAA
>CAMODR010000108.1 GCA_946611495.1 uncultured Methanobrevibacter sp.
GGTGTTTTTATGCAAGAAGATCCAAAAGTGGCTAAAGCGGATGAGGAAGTTCAGAAATTAATTTCAAGGAAAAGAACTAAAGATGCTGATGACAGAAAGGTTTCCAGCGAGATCTTTGATAAGGCAACCTTGCAGGTATTGTATAAGTTAGCTAATCAAGGCCATTTGGATATTTTAAATGGTGCAATCAGCACAGGAAAGGAAGCTAATGTGCTTAAGGGCATCAAGGATGATGGGTCTATCGTTGCAGTTAAGATTTATAGGATAGCAACCTCTGACTTTAAGAAAATGCAGTATTACATTGCAGGAGACCCTAGATTCAATGTCAGGTCAAGCAATAAGAGGCAATTGATTAACAATTGGGTAAATAAGGAGTTTAGAAATCTCACTCGTCTTAGTGAAGCAGGAGTTAATGTGCCTAAGGCTATAACCAGTTTAAGTAATGTTTTAATAATTGAGTTTATTGGTGATGAAGAGGGAAATCCTGCTCCTACAGTCAAGAATCTTCCACCACAAGACCCTAATGATTTCTATGAGCAATTGGTAGAGCAGATGGATAGGTTCATTAATAAGGCAAATCTTATTCATGGTGACTTATCAAGCTATAATATTCTTAATATGGATGAAAAGCCAGTTATTATTGATGTTTCACAATCTGTTGTAAGGGACCACATAATTGCAAATGAGCTTCTTGAGCGAGACATTAAGAATATTAGTTTTGAGTTTTCTAAGATGGGTGTGGACACATCCATTGAAGATTTAACTAATCGCCTATTAAAAAGCTAATTTAATCAAATTTATTTTTATTAATTAATTTCTTTAATTAATATTTAACTTATTTTTATTATTTCTTGAAAATAATTGTTAATAATATTTCTTTTCTATTTATGGTGTAATTATGGAATTATTGGATAATATTAACAAAATTCATACTACTGAAATGGGTGTTAAGAGGATTCAAAAGAATCTTGGAATTGATGTTGAGCCTGTGGAATATTGTGTTTCTAAAATAAAGGATAAAAATGCATTAATTGAAAGAAAGGGAAAAAATTATTATGTGACAATTGATGGATGCATAATTACTGTAAACGCATCTTCTTATACAATTATCACTGCTCATAAGCTTAAATAATCTTATTTTCTATTTCTTTTATTTAAAACGAAATATTAGTTTTCAAATGCTCTTGGATAATTTTAATTATATATTATTTATAAACAAAATTTTATGTTCTTATAGTTTAGTTTCTATTGCATAAAATTTTATAAAGATTAATAAATAATGGGATAAATAATTATTATTAGTTAACATTTGTTTTAATGATTAAAGTAATTTTGATTAATCAGCGATTAAAGCAAATGTATTTTTAAATTAAATAAATGAGGTGAATAAATTGCCAGAAACTGACTATCTTAAAGTTCCTGCAGATAGAGTAGGTGCTTTAATCGGAACAAAAGGAGAAACTAAACAATTGATTGAAAATGCAACAAATACTCATTTAGATATTGATAGTGATGAAGGTACAGTAGCTATTTACCCTGGTGAAAATATGGAAGATCCTCTTGGCGTATGGAAGGCTAACCATATTGTAAAAGCTATTGCACGTGGTTTTAATCCTCATGTAGCATTAAAATTAAATAAAGATGATATTTACTTGGAAATAATTAAATTGCCTTTATATGTTGGAAAATCCAAAAAGGCTATGGCTAGATATAAAGGCAGAATTATTGGAAAGGATGGTAAAACAAGAGAGATTATTGTCGATATGGCAGAAGTGGATATGGCAATTTATGGTAAAACCGTTTCACTAATTGGCGAACTGGAAAATGTTATGGTTGCAAAAGAAGCGGTAGAAATGATTCTCAATGGATCAAGACATAAATCTGTCTATGCATTCCTCGAAAATAAGAAGAATGATCGTAAAATGAAAGAGTTTAAGGAAGTCGTTGGAATTGAAAAGGATGAAATACAATTCCGTGATGACTTGGATGATTAGATAAATTTATCTTTTTTCCTTTGTTTTTTTTCTTTTTCATTTTTTTAATTTTTTTTATTTTCTCATTGTCTTTTATTTTTTTATTTTTCATTTATCTGATTTTCTTTCTTTTTTATTTTTTATTTTTCATTTTTTAAATTTTCATTTTTTCTAATAAATTGAAATTTTATTTTTCCAAAATTTCTTTATTTTTTTATAATTTTCTATTCAGTATTGTTTTTATTGTTACGAATCAATTTTTATTAAAGTTTACTATATCTTATCAATAGTATATAGATAAGGCAAAAATTTTATCATAAAAAATTAAGGTAGGTTTCATTAAAATGACTTTTGCTTTAATTTTTTAATATAGTTTATACTTTGTATGTTAAAATCTTAAAAATATATGCAAAGTATTATATACTTTCGCGTACATATGTATATGTAGTGAAGAATTTACTATGTTTTAGTTAATTTTTTCATGAATTTTTAAAATTATAAAAATATTTGGAATAGAATTTATCAAAACATTACCACTATAAACATTAATTTATTCTATGTTTTTAATTTTTAAATTTTTAAAAAATTAATTGTAAACTTTATGGAAATTTTTAGAACTTTACTTCATTATATCTGTTTTAATCAATACTTTTGTTGTTTAGATATGGTGAGGTATTTGAAGTAGAATATGTACGTGCATTGCATGATTTTATTACTTTTTACTTTAAATTTAATTAAAAATAGTTTGATATAAATTTATTCTAAATTAAAGGAGGTTTAATTTGTCTCAACAAGCTCAGGAACTCTTTGAAAACTTTAATGAATTGACTCCATCAGAGTTCTTTAGAAAAAATAAGCAGATGTTAGGATTTTCTGGGAAGATTCGTTCTTTAACTATCGTTTTCCACGAATTGATCACTAACAGTTTTGATGCAGCAGAAGAAGCAGGTATATTGCCTGAAATAAGTATTAAATTAGATAGAATAGGCAAAGACCATTACGTATTGACACATTCAGATAATGGTCCGGGAATTCCTGAAGAATATGTCATGAAAGTATACTGTCAAATGTTTGCTGGTTCCAAATTCAGAAACATACAATCTAGAGGGCAACAAGGTTTAGGTTGTAGTGGATGTGTGCTTTTATCTCAAATGACTACTGGTGAGTCTACCCATGTAACTTCCGGTTGGATGGAAAATGGTGAGCTCAAAGGAGTCAAGATGGAATTCAAAATGGATGTAAAGCAAAATAAGGGAGATTTAATCAAAAAAAGCGAATTTACTCCTACAGGTACTGGAGTATGCATTAGGCTTCACTTCAAGGAAGTTTCCTACTCTTTAGCTGAACAAGGTGCATTCGAATACATTCGTAGAACCATGATTGCTAACCCTCATGCTAAAATTACATTCAGAGACCCTAGCGCTCATAAATACATCTTTAAAAGGGCTGCTGAAATCGTACCAGTATTGCCTCAAGAAGTATTGCCACACCCTAAAGGTGTAACTGCTGACGATATTATCACTATTGCTAAGTTTACAGATAAAAGAAACTATAAAAGCATGCTTACAAGCTCATTATCCAGAATGTCTTCCAAAAAGATTTCAGAGCTTCAGGAAATTACTGGAATTGATATGAAAAAACGTCCAAAGGATATGGAATGGGCAGAAGCTGAAGCTATTGTGGAGGCATTTGGAAAGATGAAATTCATGGCTCCTCCTACCTCCGGATTAATTCCTATTGGTGAAGAGCAAATTGAGAAAGGTATGAAACTCATCTTAAAACCTGAATTCATTACAACAATTACAAGAAAACCTGTTACCTATAAGGGTGGTGTAGCATTCATTGTAGAGGCAGGTATTGCATATGGTGGAGATGCAGGTAGAATTGTAAATGATCAAAGAAAATCTGAAATCTTAAGATTTGCTAATAGGGTTCCATTAACTTTCGATGCAGGAAGCTGTGCAATTACCGAAGCATTGAAATCAATTGATTGGAGAAGATATGGTCTTAGAGACTTGGATAACACTCCACTCACATTGTTTGTAAACATTATCTCAACTCAAGTTCCTTACCTTTCTACAGGTAAACAGAGTATTGCTCCTGAACCTGAAATCGTTCATGAGATTAGGCAAGCAACTATGAAAATTGCTAGAAGACTTCAAAAGCATATTAGGTCTAAAAAGGCTGAAAAGGAAAAAGCTATGAGATCTAAAATCTTTGAAGACTATGTTCCAGTTATTATTGAAGAAGCTGCAGCACTTGCAGAAACTGGAGTTCCTGATTATAAGCCTGTTCTAGCTAAAGTTACCAGAAGAGCGTTAGCAGAGCTAATGGGTGAAAAAGTAGAGGAAGAAGAGGAAGAAGAAGATTACGTAGATTCCTTGCTTGAAGAGCTTGACGAATTTGGTCACACTGTAGATAAGGAACATTCAAGCAGAAAAGATAGGGTTCAAGAATCTGATTTAGATGAAGCATTTATGGATGATGAAAAACCTAAACGAAAATCTAAAAAGTCAGATAAGAAATCAGATGGCGCTGATGAAGGACAATCTACTTTATTCGATTCAAAAGATCAGGGGGATGATTAGATGGCTGAAGAAAGTACTCATGAACATACTCATAAGGAGCAAAGAAGACAATACACTTTTAATAAACTAAAAGGTTTTGGTCAAGAGATTATAGAAGACATTGAGAAAAATAAAGTACCTACACTAAGAATTCCTTCTAGAGGAACAGGTAATATTGTTTATGATGAAGAAAAACGTTATTATGTTCTTGGAGACAGATATGGTAGAAGGTCTTTAGGAAATGTTAAGCAAATCAGAAAATTAGGTCAAATGGTTTATGTGGCTAATTTCTGTAAAGATTTGGTTTTAAGAGATAAGACTGCAACTATCAGGGAAATGTATTATATCTCTGAAGGTTGGGGTATTGAATTCAATACACAACAGGAATCTAACATTGTAGGTGAGGATTTAGAAGTTGCATTAGGTGCAACCCGTGAAGATTTAGGTTTAATGCCTGAAGAGGACGGTGCATCTGTATATGGTGACATTACCTTGCTTGATGGAGATTATGAAATCAACGCTGCAAGAGCAGGTAAATCCGGTTACACTATCTCCCCTACCATTGACCAAGTTGAACTCTTGGAATGTGGAGCTGACTTCTTGCTTGCAGTGGAAACCATGGGAATGTTCCACAGGCTTGTTCAGGAAAAGGCTCATGAAAGATATAACTGTTTGATTGTAGGTCTTAAAGGTCAAGCTGCTCGTGCTACAAGAAGATTTATTAAAAGGGTCAATGAAGAGTTAGGCCTTCCAGTTTATATCTGTAACGACGGAGACCCTTGGGGATTCCACATTGCACAGGTAATTATTTCCG
>CAMODR010000109.1 GCA_946611495.1 uncultured Methanobrevibacter sp.
TATCACAAATAAACAAAATAACAAATAAATAAATTACTCTTTCTTAAGTTCTTCAATATATTTAGCATAAAAACCATCAGTATCTGCATAAATAGCTTTAAAACCATAGTTTTCAGCTTCTTTCATAGCCTTTTTAATATGCTGACGTCCCCAAGCAGTAATGGCTTGAGCACATTCAAATGAATACCAACGGAATCTTAAGAATCCATAAACTCCATACATTGTATTTGCCAAACGCTTTAAAGCTTGCTGCTGAACATCGAGACTCTTTCTAAGAATAGGATCTTCAGTTTGCTTCATTCTGTTTTTAACCCTAAATCTTTCATTTAATACATCCGCTAATGCAGAAGGTATGAAACCTTGAGGCTCTTTCTTAAACTTAAAGAAATGTTCAGGGCAGACATAATAGTCCTCTTCATCAAGCTCTTCACTAGGATTTTCATCTAAATACATATCTATTTCATCATAGCCTGTTTCAAAATCCTCAAACTTAGAGTTGTATGAAACACTATCCTTAATCAATACATCTGGAGAAATGTTTTTTGAAATAATCAATGTAGGATACAGGCTCTTAAAGTCAAATTGAACAAGATTCTCATGCAAACCGATTTCTGGCTCTTTTACATAACCTCCAGAGTTGTTACCTCTTTCCCTAATGTTATTCATAGTCATATTAGGCTTGTTTGGAACGACCTCATCCACTTCATAAGCCTTTCTCACTAAAAACCATTCTGCTTGTTGTCCTGTAGACATACGAGTCACATCAAAGAAAGGCTGACAGACAATACGAGTCAATTCCAAGTTCAAAGGCAAGGTTTCCATAGCTATCTTCAATGTAGCGACCACATCATCCAAGGAATATTTGAAAAGATTTTTAAGCTCATCTCCGCCATTATCCCAGAACTCATAGATTCGCTCACCAGGAACATCTATCTTTTCCTCACCAAAGAATTCAAAATAAACTCTTTCTAAGGTATATCTATCAAGAGACATGTACCTTCTCATAACCAAGTACAAGTCAACATGCAAAAGGCCTCTAAAGGCAGCTGAATTAGCATATCCTCTTCTTAAGAATTTCAATCCGGAACCGTCTACACCTAAATCAAGGTCAACATCCCATTTTTTAGCCCTATCTCTCAAATAAGGGAAGTCAAAGTTATCTGAGTTATATCCTATGATAATATCAATATTAGCCTCTTTTACAGTTTCAACGAAACGTTCTATCATTTCTTTTTCACTGCGGACAACCTCAATGAAACCCATTTCCTCATCACTAGCAAATTCATCCCCTTTTGTTGAAATAACCTTTCTGACACCTACATTACTGTCAATTCCTATCATGATGATTTCGTCCTCATCAGGATTTGGCATACCATGAGGGTTTCTAACTTCCAAGTCAAAGCTCATCATCCTAAATTCCTGAAAATCAGTATTAGCAGTTTTTGGAGGGCATGTAAGCTTAAGAATCTCAAGAGACTCATCATTGCTGTCGATTGTCTCAAAGGAATCTATCAAATCCCCTTCAAGTTCAAGCTCAGACATTGGAACAAGTGCATTATCAATTAAATATCTTCTATAAAATGGAATATCATGTTCCCTAAGTTGCTTTACAGAGTCTAAGTCCCAAATAAGATCCCTGTATTTAGGAACATCCTGAGGGTGCTTAAGTGTAAGCTTAATAAATTCCTTAGGAACTTGAAGATCCTTCTTATTTACCTTTTCAATTTTAGTAAACTCAATTTCTCCATCTTCTTTTAGACCATTAATATCATTTATGCAGGCATCTATATCTCCAAGAGGCAAAACGTATAGATAAGGAACAAAAGAGTCATCTATAGCAATTATATCATTAGACGCTTCTCCCTTTACTTTACCAAATAGGCGAATAACTGCCTTCTCATCATGAGTTATATAATCAATATCTAAAAGAACGATATTCCTTTTAACCATTTTATCAACCTAATAAGCATAATATTATTTCTTACTGTCTAAAGAACTCTCTTTAGACTCTACAACATCATTATCAGAACTTTCTTTAAATTCTGCACTATCCACTAAATCTCCTTCAGATTCTTCACTACCACTTGAAACATCTTCAGATTCTTCACTATCACTTAAAACTCCTTCAGAATTATCAGAATTATCACTATTCCAATTGTCCTTTTCCAATTCTTTCTTTAATGACTTAATAACAGCATAAGTAACTCCTAAAATTAAAGGACCTAAAATAAATCCTACAATACCAAAGACATAAGGACCTGCCATAAATCCAACTAAAAGAATCAATGAAGGCATATCAGCATAATTACTTGCCAATGCAGGACGTATATACATATCACTTAAACTGAGGACAAAACCCCACAATACAGTCAATATGGCTTGAAGAATGTCTCCAGAGACAAATACTGCATAGATAGCCAAAGCCCAATAGACTATCCATGGGCCGAAAATAGGAATCAATTGAAATATTCCAGTCACAATTCCTAAAAACAATGCAAATTTAAATCCTAAAAAGTAATATCCTACACCACCCATGACACCAATGATCACTGCAGTCAAAAAGTGACCATAGAATATTGATTTCAAGACATCTGCAATCTCATTGAATGTGCTATCAAAGAACTCCTTATGCTTTTTTGGAATGAAAGCGAATATATTCTCCCAAATTACATCACCATCACGAGTAAAGTAATATATTGAACAGATCAAGACAAACAATTGAACTAAAACATCTGAAAAGCTTTTGACTAAACTAACAAGATAGTGCAATACATAAGAGACCGCACTCTCTAAACTGCCAGAAATGGAAGAAGCATAAGGATTTATAAGCCCTTGCATTTCTACAGGTAATTTTTGAATTAAAACATTCATTGTTTGATTTAAATCCATTCCATTTCCAAGAACAATATCACTTGAACTGAAGAAAATATTTGCGAATACACTTATCTCATAGAAAACATAAGCAAACAGCAGTATTAATGGAATGACAACAAGAATAATTGCAATAAAAATGGAAATTGAAGAGTATTTAACCTTTGTTTGAATCTTACGAGCAATAGGAGTCAAACCATATGCTATCATTGCACCTAAAAGCACCATATTCAATACAGGCACAATTGTAAAGAATGACATTGCTAGCAAAATTATAATGATAAATATGTGCAAGCTATATTTATTTTTAGTTAAATCAATCATTTCAATCCCTATTTTCTAAATAAAACTTAATAAATATTTGATTTGTAAAAATGTTTTAGATAAACATTCCAATAACTTATAATCATTAGTTAAATCATAAACTTATAATCTTAATTAAATCATAAAATTTTAATCATTAGTTAAATCATAAACTTATAATCTTAATTAAATCATAAAATTTTAATCATTAGTTTAATTAATGAACTAAATTAATAAAACTCTTTTAATCCAGAAGCGGTTCTATGAAACTCTCCAAACTCAATTATCTCAGACATTTGATCAGTGGAGAATACAGGACCTTCCACACAAACTCTCCATCCAGGAGTATCAACACAGCATTGACCACAAACACCTATAGCACATTTCATATATCTTTCCATAGAATACTCTCCATCAATCATATTAGATTCTAATGTGCCATAAAGAGGCTTCATCATAACTTCGGGTCCGCAGACAACAGCCCAATCATATTTCTTATTTGATATTAACTCTAAAGCCCTGTGAGTTGCAAATCCTTTAAATCCACATGACCCATCATCAGTACATGTATAGACTGTAGCACCCTTATCTTTTAAACGGTCATTAAACAATAGCTCATCCTTTGTTTGAGCTGCACAGACAACATCAACTTTTGCCTTATTTCTTAATGCCTCTTCAGTGAATGAAGCAATAGGAGCCATTCCAACTCCACCACCAATAGCTAAAACCTTCATATCTTTTAAATCAGTGTCAAAACCATTTCCATAAGGTCCTCTAAGACCTAACTTATCTCCCACTTCAAGGGAATGCAATTGACTGGTGAATTCACCTACATTCTTAACTGTGATTCCTAATTCCCCTTTAGCTACATTAATATATGAAATGGACATTGGTTTCTCATCGTTAAAATTCCAAACCATTACAAATTGGCCAGGATTAGGAATATTTTCACCAACCATTGTCCAATCAAAAATAAAAGTCTTAATTGAAGGAGTCTCTTCTATAATTTTTTTAATCTCTAAAACTTGCGGTACATTCATTTTATCACCCTCAAACAAACTTCTAATCCTTATGAGCATAACCTACCATATCTTCAATGGAATCAAATCCACTGTCTTCTAAAAATTCTTCCAAGTCTTCAGAAATCCTTCCAAAGATTTCAGGACCTTCATACATGATTGATGTTCCTATTTGAACTGCGCTAGCTCCAGCATACAAGAACTCAACAACATCTGCATAAGTGCGAATTCCACCAACACCAACAATAGGAATGTCTGTAGCTTCAAAAGCATCATAAACACAGCGAATAGCTATTGGCTTAATTGCAGGGCCGCTCATTCCACCGAACTTATTAGCCAAAATAGGATTTCCGGTTACAATGTCTATTTTCATTCCAGGACCTAGTGAATTGATTAAAGTCAATCCATCTGCCCCTCCCTCTTCAGCAGCAATAGCTATTTCAGAAATGTTAGTTACATTTGGAGTTAATTTTGCAAGAACAGGAACACTAACAGCATCCTTAACTGCACTGACAAATTCCTTGGTTAAATCAGGATTTTGGCCAATTGAAGCCCCATATCCTTCCATTGCATGAGGACAAGAGACATTTAGCTCAATCATATCAACAAGATTTTCTATTTTGCCAGCCACATATGAAAACTCTTCAGGAGTAGCTCCATAAATTGAAGCGATTGATTTTCCTTTGATTCTATTGACAGCTTCTAGTTCTTCAATAAATGCATCTACACCTGGACTGGAAAGCCCAATAGCATTTATGATTCCTCCTTCAACTGCTACAGTAGTAGGATTGTGATATCCTTCATTAGGTTCCTTTGAAAAGGATTTGGATACAACTGCACCTGCACCAGAGTTTAAAACCCAATTAAGAGAAGATGCATGGCTGCCTAAAACACCTGCTGCAAGCATCAATGGATTCTTTAAAGTAATTCCACATAATTTAGTTTTTAACATTATTAACCTCCAAACATAAGATAAACATGATTTTAATAAATTTTGAAATAAATTTACAATTTAAATAATATTCACATATTTGATTAATATTTACATATTTTATACTATTTTAATATATGAATAACATATGATATATAATATTTGATTTATGGCTATGACTTAAAAATTTGGCTATGACTTAAAA
>CAMODR010000110.1 GCA_946611495.1 uncultured Methanobrevibacter sp.
AGAATCGTTAATAATATGAATAAGCGCCTGAACTTCTTCAAAATCATTCAAATCAATAAATTCCTTAGTTAACTCTAAATATATTGATAATAAAGATTTAGGTAATTCTTCAAAAAGATTATCAACATCGGATTCCTTTAACATAGGATCATCTAATTTCTTTACCCTATCTTTAACAAAACCTTTAAAATTACTGTTATTAAGAGCACAATACCAGTATTTTAAAGCTTTTTCTGAATAGATTCTTCTTTTTCTGGGATTTTTATTAGCGCAATATAAATCTAAAGAAATAATTTGATAGAAAATAGCCAAATTATGATACTTAACATTATTGTCATTTAAATCTTGCCAATATTCAATAAATTTATCGTATTCTCCATTTTCCAAATATTCAAATGCTTCATAATCTGCGTAGCCTTCCAAACTTTCAATATTTTTATCAAGGCTTTCCAAATCACTTGGCCAAAACCAAAAAATTTCATCAATAAAACGAATTTTAATTTTGTTTAATCTGTTGTTGGCATCCTGATAATCTTTATAAGAGGGTGAAGGAATAATTGGAAACAGCAAATCATCTTTAAAATTTTCTAAAACTTCATCCTCATTTCCAGAGACTTTTTTAAATGATTCTATTTTTCCAAATCTTCTTCGAATATTTTTATTGGAAGTACTAATAGGTAAATTTAAAAGCCTGAACCCATTATGCCGATAAATATTCTTATCTATACTCTTTTCAATTTTATCCATGATTTACACCTAAAAAAAATAAATAATAATAATTTGAATTTAATTTTGCACATTAAAAGTTAATTTATCAGACAAACCTATAAACAAGGTATCTCCATTATTAAGTTTACCATCAAGCATTAACTCAGCTATAGGATTCTCAATAGCATTTTCTACAAACCTATTAAGGTATCTTGCTCCGAAGTTTTCATCAAAACCGTTAAATGCCAAATATGTTATAACTTCCTCATCATACTTGACAGAAATATCCTTCTCAATTAACAAACGTTGTTTAATTTCTTTAAGAGCTAATGTAACCAGTCCTTCAAAATTTTCTTCATTCAAATCATTGAATTTGATAACTTCATCAATTCGATTTACAAATTCAGGCCTAAAATGCTTAGATAAACTTTCCAGTAAATAATGATTATGGATGCTTTCATTATTAAATAATGAATCATAAGTTGGAATGGATATATTGGAAGTCATGATAAAATAACAATTTTTAGCATTGATAGTGATGCCTTTAGAATTAGTTAATCTGCCTTCATCAAAAATTTGTAAAAATATATCCAATACTTGAGAATCCGCTTTCTCAAGCTCATCAATTAATACAACGGAATATGGATTGTCCCTAATTTGATCAAATAAGTAAGACCCATCATCATATCCAACATAACCTGGACCCGCACCTACTATTTTATTGACAGCGGTTTTATCCATATATTCGGACATGTCAAGCCTTATCAGATTTTTCTCATCACCAAAAAGGAATTTAGCTAGCAATTTTGAAATATAAGTCTTACCAACACCAGTGCTACCTAGAAATAAAAATACTCCTAAAGGCCTGTTTGGGTCTTGAATGCCCAAACTGGATTTTTTAACCCTGTTGGAAATTTTCATAATAGCTTCGTCTTGACCAACTATGTGCTCTTTTAAAAAACTTTCAAGAGTTTTGATTTTTTCAAATTCCGAATTTTCAGATGGAATTGGAATTCCGGTCAATTCTGTCACAATATCCTTGATGTCCTCTTTTGTAACAATTTTTCCAACATCTTCATCATCAAAATTTGTTGAAGCAATACCCTCACTTTTTAACTTTTTAGAATTAGAACCTTTTACTTTAGGATTATTTTTTCTTGAACAGGCCTCATCAATCACATCTAATGCCTTATCCGGCAAATACCTGTTGGTCATATACCGTACAGACAAATTAATAGCTTCCTCAATAGCCTCATCAGAAATTATCAGTTTATGATAGTTTTCATAAGTTTCTCTAAGTCCCTTTAAAATATTTAGGGTATCCTCTTTAGAAGGTTCATCTATTTTAATTGGTTGGAATCTCCTTTTAAAAGCGGCGTCTCTTTCAAAATATTTAGTGTATTCCTTTAAGGTAGTGGATCCAATCAATGTCAGTTCACGACTTGCAAGAGCTGGTTTAAGAATGTTTGAAGCATCTAAACCACCATCTCCAATAGTGCCCGCTCCTAAAATGGTATGGATTTCATCAATAAATAGTATGACATTAGGATGTTCCTTGACATCATTTACAATCTCTTCTATTCTTTCTTCAAAAGAACCTCGATAGCTTGTTCCTGAGACTAAAGAAGCAACCGAAAGTTCAATAATAGTTTTATCATTAAGATGGTCACTTGCCTCACCATTTGCTATTTTAATCGCAAGTGCATGAACTAATGCTGTTTTTCCAATACCTGCTTCTCCAATAATTAAGGGATTATTTTTTTTATATTTGTCTAAAGTTCTTTCAAGATCCAATAGTTCTTCATCCCGACCAATAACAGGATCTAATTTACCCTCTTTAGCTAATTCCGTGAGATTTTTTCCATACTTGCCTAAAAGAGTGTTTGACAGGTCTTGATTAATCGGCATTCCAAAGGACTTGTCAATTTTTACTTCAGGAGGGTCTTGAATATATTTAAGTTTTTCTTTAAATAAGTCAATATCAACATGAAGTTTTTTAAAAAGAGCAATTATATTCTCAGTAGGATTAAATAGAATGGCTTTCAGTAAATGAATGCAACGAACATCAACATTATCCTCTGCAGCCAAATCCATCGCTAAACTACTTACTTCCTTGCAAGCTTCATCCCTAAGAATCTGCTTTTGATTAGGTTTAGAATTTCCCTTTACAAGAGAACCTTGCAGTCCTTTCCTTAAATCAGCGAATTCCAAATTAAAATCTTTAAGAATTTGATTAAGTTCACAGCATTCAGATTTGAATGAAATGTAATCTTCTTCATTATCAGATAATTTCAATGCTCTATCAATACCGAAAATCCCTATAAATAAACAATCTACAGTTACAAACTCAAAATTTTGAAATTTTATTTCATTTTCTGCATATTTCCAAGCTTGGGAAGCAGGTTTTGATAATTTTAACATAATTCTCCCCTTTATTATATCATAATTTAAAATAATAATACATATAGAAATTTATTTTAAAAACTTATATAATTTACTTTTTAATTTTATAAAATAGAAAAAAATTAGATGATAAAAAAATTAAAAAATAGAAAAGATTTGTGTTAAAATAAATCACAAAAATAATAAAAAATTTAATTAGATTTATCTCCTAAAACCAACTTGGGGAACATGCATAAACTCTTAAGTTCATCCAATAACAATTTGTAAGCATATGCAATTTCAATTGGAAAAGTTTCGGAATCTCCACAAATTGGACAGTGTGTTTCATTTGTGCCTTTCTCCTTGACAGCAAGCATTCCGCAGTCATTACAAACAACAGCCTCGTACTTGTCGGACTCGTAAAGAAGTCTCTCTAAAAGTGACAATGAAGCACCGTGTGCAATAAGACAGTCTCTTTCCATTTCTCCAAACCTGAGACCACCTTCATGAGCTCTACCTTCGGTAGGCTGACGGGTGAGTACTTGAACAGGTCCTGTGGAACGAGCATATACCTTATCGGTTGTCATGTGGTGTAATTTCTGATAGTAAGCCACTCCAACGAAAATTTCCGCTTCAATACGCTCACCGGTCACACCATTGTAGAGTGATTCACAACCAGCAGTTTCAAATCCATTCTTAAAGAGCCAGCCCCTTATTAAGTCTTCTATACCTCCATACGCTTTATCATTTCCCAGATCGAATCCATCGTTGATATTGCTTTGAAAAGGAGTGCCATCTACATAACGGCCTTCCAAACATCCTGCTTTGCCGGCTATCATTTCCAATATTTGACCTACAGACATTCTTGAAGGAATAGCATGTGGGTTTACAATAATATCAGGCACTACACCGTCTTCGGTAAATGGAATGTCATCTTGAGATAAAATTAGGCCAATAACACCTTTTTGACCGTGTCTTGATGCAAATTTGTCCCCAAGTTCAGGAACTCGATTTTCTCTCAGTCTTATTTTAGCTAATTTGTTACCCTCAAGAGTTTGACAAAGAAATACACCATCCACAATACCTTTCTCACCATGTCTTACGGTTACTGAAGATTCTCTTCTCTTTTCACCTATGGTACCGAACTCATCGATTTCCTCCAGGAATCTTGGAGGTGAGGTTTTTCCTATTAAAACATCACCTGATTCGACACGTTTTTCAGGACTTACAATACAGTCTGCAGGGTCCAGATGCTCATAAGCGTCTTCGCTTCGGTAACCTTTGACGCCTTTCTCAGGGACTTCAAACTTGTCCACTTGTCCACCAGGGTAGCGTCTTTCAGATGCTTCATATGATCTGAAGAAGGAGCTTCTTCCCATTCCCCTTTCGAGAGAGGATTTGTTTAAGATCATTGCGTCTTCCATGTTATATCCTTCGTAGGACATTAAAGCCACTACAAGGTTCTGACCTGAAGGTCTTTTATCATAATTTATAGAGTCAATGATTCTTGTTTTTACCATCGGAACCTGAGGATAGTGCAATAAGTGAGCACGAGAATCAGTGCGAATTGCATAATTGGATAGATATACTCCCAAGGCTTGCTTTGTCACACCTGCTTCTATTGTGTTTCTTGGAGAGGAGTTGTGGTCTGAAAATGGAATAATACCTGCACAAATACCTAATATTGCAGATGGATCGATTTCTAGGTGAGTGTGTTCCAGAGTTAAATGATCTTCATCCATTGCAATATATGAGTTTTCCTCTTCTTCAGCATCCAAATACTCTAAAATGCCTAATTCAAACAGCTCATCCCATTTAATTTTACCATACTCAACACACTTTAAAATATCTGAACTAAGTTTAGACTCACCATTTTCAACAAGAATAAGGGGTCTTCTAGCCCTTCCAGAATCAGTGAAAATACAAATTTCATCATAATCTTTATAATAAGTAATATTCATTTCATTAGATATTTCACCTGAACGCCTTCTATAACGCATCTCTGCCGTAAATTCCTCGGGATGTTCAGTAGTTCCTATGAACTCACTATTAATAAAAATATTAGTTCTATTATAAATGAAAAAACCCCCAACTAATTAAAAAATTGTTAAAAATTAGAATTAAAAAATAAAATAAAAAGCAATAAAATTAATGAAATTTTATTACTTTAAAATTTTTATTCATATGCGTCTGGTTTCATGGTAACACTGACTGAACCGGTACCGAGTGGTATAG
>CAMODR010000111.1 GCA_946611495.1 uncultured Methanobrevibacter sp.
TATTTTTTATTTTTTCATATAAATGTAAACCTTTATAAGTAACGGTGTGTTATATATTAATGTGTCTGGTATAAATTTTTAGGACAATAAATTTTTAAAAAAATTATAAAATTATAATAAATATATTTGTCCTAAAATTTTAGGATATATTTATATACTATAAAAAACATAGTATAGTATGAAGTTGAAGAACTTCCAATTTTTAAAAAATATGTAAAGGGGTTTAGATATTTATGAAAAAAATTGAAAATATTTGTGAAGAAAATATAAATGAATTGACAGTAGTTTCTGATAAGAAAGAATCTAAAACTTTAGACATTGTTTTTGTACTTGATAAGTCTGGATCAATGACTGGCAGTGAAAGAAGCGTCATCAACGGTTTCAATGCTTTTGTTGAAAAGGAAAGCTGCAAAGATAGGGATAGTCGCGTAACAACTGTTGTATTTGACCATGATTACAAAAAGCTATACTCTAGAAAAGATATTAATGATGTTGAAATCTTAACTGATAAGGATTACTATCCATCAGGTTGTACTGCTTTATATGATGCAATAGGCTTTACTATTCAAGATCTTATGGCTGAAGTAGATAATGATGTTTTATTTATTATAATTACTGATGGCTATGAAAATTCCTCTAGAAGATTCGATAAAGAACAAATTAACAGTCTTATTGACGAATTAGATTGGGAATTTGTCTTCGTTGGTGCTGAAATTGACAGTTATGCGGAAGCTTCTAAAATTGGAATTAAGGGATCTCATACTGCAAACTTTTCTAAATCTGAAGAGTCTTTCAAAGAGGTCTTTAACGCTTGCTATGAGATGACTGGTTGTATCCATGAGAATAAGTGCATTGATGACCTTGATTGGAAGGAAGATATTGAAGGTAATTAATTATCCTTATTGATTCATAATCGCCACTTAAAAGTGTTTTTTTTTACTTCATAATTGACATATGTTTTCTCCATTTGTGTTTGTTAAGGGTTTTATTCACTATGCATTTTTTTACTCTATTTCCACTTTTAAAATTTGGGATTTATTAAATAATCCCAAATAGGTGATTATGGATTAATATATCTTAATTCTGCTTTATTTTTTATTTTCTTGAGTTAAGCGAGAATGTAATTGAAAAGAATTTTAGTAAGAGGGAGGAATTTAAAAGTTCATAGAAAAAACATGATTTGAATTTTGAATAGTAATTGGTAATGGTAAAAAATTTCCATATGGAAAGGGGACGATAGACTTGTTCATATTTTTGAATGATAATTAAAAAGAGTTTGATTTGTTTGTTTCTTAGTTCTTTAAAGAGTTCTCTTAGAAAAAATAAGTTTTATGGATTATTTCTTTAAAAATAGTAAAGGGGGTTGAAATAATCCTTATATGGGGTATGAATATTTACTTATTCATTTACCCAATTTTTAACTTTATCTTTAGCTCCGTCTACGAAACTGCCTTGGATGGATAATCCTTTTTTGAGTTCAGCTCCAGAACAGATCTTTTTGATGTCGGTTTCACTTCTACCGAATCCGCTGCCTTCGTGAGTGACAAATGGTTTGATTATTTTGCCTTCAAAGTCTAACTTTTCTAGTTGGGTCCATACTGGCATAGGCATTGTTCCCCACCAGTTAGGAAAACCAAGGTAGATTGTTTCGTATTGGCTAATATCTTCAATGTATTCTTTTAATTCAGGTCTTTCATTGTTGTTTAACTCTTCTTGAGCCACTTCGATACATTTCATATAATCTTCTGGGTATTCGTTTAAAGGTTCCATTTTAAACATGTCTGCATCGGTAAACTCATTGATGTAGTTTGCGATTACTTCAGTGTTTCCTATGTCGATATGTTTTAATCCAGCGTTGCTGTAGTTTTCTCCAGCTCTGGAGTAGTATAAAATTAAATCTTTTGCCATAGTTTCATCTCATTGATTTTTTTATTAAATTATTAATTATTATTCTTTTTTATTTTTATAGTTTTTAAACTTTATTTAAATATTTAAATTATTTTTTTTTATTTTTTAGTTAAATTTTAATATTTGAAAATTAAATGACAAACTTTATTTATTACGAAAAACAACTATAATTAAATTATTTTATTAAGTTAAAACTATCTTTTAATTCAATAATTTAATTTTTTATAATTTATTGTGGGGGAGATAAAATGAAAAAATATGCTTTAATTTCAATATTGGCTATATTTTTAGTCAGTGGATTAATTGTCTCTGTAAGTGCTGCCGATAGCTATGGCAATAATTACGGAGGATATGATAGTAATTTTATAGATGGTCTAAACGTAAGTTATGATCTTGAACAGTCTTTAAAGGATGCAAAATTAGAAAATAAAACAGTTATGGTAGTTTTTGATCAAGACTCTTGCGGTTATTGCGATATGCTTAAGCAAGATACATTAAGTGATAGTGATGTTCAGAAGATTATCAATGAAAACTGCATTCCAGTAATCATAGATATTAATAAGGATTATGAAATTGCAAGCCAATTTGATGTTTTCGGAACTCCATTGATTATATTTCTTGATGGAGATGGCAAAGAACTTCATAGGATAGAGGGATATGTAACTCCTGATGAGTTTTTAAGCGAAGTTCATGGATAAGTGATTTAATAATCCTTTTAATTATCCTTTTAATTCAATTTTTTATATTTTATATTATTTTTATTAAATTTTATTAAATTTTATTATTTTTTCACTCAAAAAGATTTTAAATTATTAAACAGACAAAAAGATTTTAAATTATTAAATATTTAATTGGTTTTATTTAGGTGATTTTATGGAGATAGTTCCTTTGTTTTCTTTTTTTACAGGTGTAATTTCAATATTGTCTCCTTGCATATTGCCTATTCTTCCTATTTTCATTGGATTTAGCTTAAAATCAAAATCAAAATCTGAAACCTTATCTTTCTTTTTAGGTTTGTTTTCCATATTTTTGGCTTTGATTTTCCTAACAGGATTCGCTACAGCTATTGTTTATAAATATATAGTTTATGTAAGGATTATTTCTGCTATAATATTGTTGATAATGGGTATTTTAATGCTATTTGATTATTCATTCAATTTTTTATCTATCAAGCCAAATGATGGCGAAGGAATATTATCTTCATTTTCTTTAGGATTCTTGACTTCTCTTTCATGGGCTCCATGCTATAGCGCTTATCTTATTTCTCTTATAAGTCTTCTTGTTAGCTCTAATGATCCTTTATTTGCAATAGGGAATATAATTCTATACACTTTAGGATTTGCTTTAACATTGCTTGTTTTAAGCCTTATAATTTCAAAAATTAATTTAGAAAAACTAATTGATAAAACAGCTTACATTCCTAAAATATTTGCAGTATTGATTATAATTGGTGCGTTATACCTGCTTTATAGTTCTATTTAATATTTATTCCTTTTTTTTAACTTTTTTTATTAATGTCATTTTTTGGTCTTTTCATTACTTGTTATATTTTTGGTATTTTAGTTTTTTTTATTTTTTTGGCTTTGATATTTTTTTAATTTAAATTAAATCTTATATAATGAATAAGATAAATATAATATTATAATAATTTTTTAATCATAATTTTTTTAAAGTGGAGATTCAAATGATTTATTCAAATGAAGTAGAAAATATGTGTCCTGTTCGTAAGGGAGCAAATCATGGACCTGCACCAATACCTGAAGAGGGCAGATGGGTAAAATCAAAAGAGATCAGCGATATCTCTGGATTGACTCATGGTATAGGTTGGTGTGCACCTCAACAAGGAGGATGTAAATTAACCTTAAATGTTAAGGAAGGAATTATTGAAGAGGCATTGGTAGAGACTATCGGTTGCTCTGGAATGACTCATTCTGCAGCTATGGCTGGTGAAATCCTTGTAGGAAAAACCATTCTTGAAGCATTGAACACAGACCTTGTTTGTGATGCAATCAACACTGCAATGCGTGAATTGTTCTTGCAAATCGTTTATGGAAGAACCCAATCTGCATTTTCAGAAGACGGACTTCCAGTTGGCGCTGGCCTTGAAGACTTAGGAAAAGGTCATAGAAGTCAAGTGGGAACCATTTACTCAACAAAAGTAAAAGGTCCAAGATATCTTGAATTGACTGAAGGTTACATTACTGAAATAGGACTTGATGAAGATGATGAAATCATCGGTTACAAGTATATCAATACTGGAGTAATGCTCGATCTTATTAAGGATGGAACAGACCCAATGGAAGCAATTGAAAAGGCAAGTGGTCAATACGGCAGATTCGATGATGCAGTTAAGAAAATTGACCCAAGGAAGGAATAGGGGATGAGATAATGAGTTTATTTGAAAGTTATGAAAGAAGAATTGACCAAATCGTTCCGGTCCTTGAAAAATATGGCATAAAAGACCTTGAAGAAGCTAAAGCCATTTGTTTAGAAAAAGGTTTTGACCCTTATGAAATTGTAAAGAATGTTCAGCCTATCTGTTTTGAAAACGCTTGTTGGGCATACACTCTTGGTGCAGCTATTGCAATTAAGAAAGACTGCAAAAAAGCAAGTGATGCTGCAACTGCAATTGGAGAAGCATTACAAGCATTCTGTATTCCTGGAAGTGTTGCAGATGATAGGAAAGTAGGTCTTGGACATGGAAATCTTGCTTCAATGTTGCTTAGTGAAGAAAGCGAATGCTTTGCATTTTTAGCAGGTCACGAAAGTTTTGCTGCAGCAGAAGGTGCAATCGGTATTGCTAATTCAGCAAACAAAGTCAGAAAGGAACCTTTAAGAGTCATCTTAAACGGTTTAGGTAAGGATGCTGCACTCATCATTTCTAGAATCAATGGATTCACTTATGTTCAAACCGAATTCGACTACTTTACTGGAGAAGTTAAGGTAGTAAGAGAAAAAGCATATTCTGATGGTGAAAGAGCAAAAGTAAGATGCTACGGTGCTGATGATGTAAGGGAAGGTGTAGCTATCATGCACCTTGAAGGAGTTGATGTATCAATTACAGGTAATTCAACTAACCCGACCAGATTCCAACATCCTGTAGCTGGAACCTATAAGAAGGAATGCATTGCTCAAGGCAAGAAATACTTCTCAGTTGCATCTGGAGGCGGAACAGGAAGAACCTTGCACCCAGACAATATGGCAGCAGGCCCTGCATCCTATGGTATGACTGATACCTTAGGAAGAATGCATTCAGATGCTCAATTTGCAGGATCCAGTTCTGTACCTGCCCACGTGGAAATGATGGGATTGATTGGTATGGGAAATAACCCTATGGTTGGTGCAACTGTAGCGGTGGCTGTAGCTGTAGAAGAAGCTTTAAAATAGTTTTATTGCTTAAAACTTTTTAATCATT
>CAMODR010000112.1 GCA_946611495.1 uncultured Methanobrevibacter sp.
TTTTTTTAGTTATTTTTAATTAGTTTTTTTAATAGTTATTTTAATTGATTAACGTTTAGATACTTGTGAATAATTTGATCTATAAATGAATAATGCATTCTTATTATTTTCTATAGCAAAATCTAATGCATTATTATAATCTTCAATAAAACTTATTTCATATTCTTTTTTCTTGTTTATCTCATTTAATTTATCTTTTATGCTTTTTCCAAGTTCATCAGTTAAAACTAAATTTGAATTTGGATTATTTGTTAAATATTTATCTAAATAGGAAGATAATTTGTCTTCATCTATCTCTTCGCAAGTCACTCCATATTTTCCTCCGATGATGATAATATAATTTTCTATGTCATTTATCATGTTAATTGAACTTTCAATGGCCTTTGTATTTATGCCTGGATTGATTTCTTCAATTATTCTGGAGTTATTAATGGTTTTAACTTGTGTTCTACCTTCAATTCCATTGAACTTAGCTATTCCTTTAATGATTGTCTCTTCATCAATTTCCAATGCTAAAGCGGTTGAAACTGCAGTTAAAACATTTAAAACATGATGTGGACCTGGTGCAAAACAATTTAACTCAAAGTTTCCACTAATTCTATTTTCGTTTATTGTTTTCAAGTCTTTATATTCTATTTCAATTTTTGTGCGGTCTATGTCATATTCGATTGTTTTGCAATATAAGTTACTCTCATTATTGCTTAATGAAAAGCTATTGGTCTTATTGGCATATTTCTCTTTTTCTTCACTATAATGCTCATTTAATGTTTCATAGTTAATAATTACAAGTGGACAGTCAAAGACTTGTTTTTTAGCTTCTCTTGCATTGGATTTGCCTTTAGCTATCGGATAATTTTCAACAAGGTTTGTAAGTATTCCTATATCTCCAAGGCCACAGATCCCTAAGGAATTTTCAAAAATGGCATAGTCATAGTTTAGGTTTTGATAAGGATTATTATATGATTCCTCATCAATTATGTATTTTTGATTCTTATCTTTTGTAGAGCTGCATTTTGGAAAATCGCTGCATTTAGGATTAGCTATTTTCTTAGCTAATTGAATTGTGTTTATAATGTTTGCAGGAGTTATGCTTATGTTTTTTTGTAACATTAGACACTTTTCATTGTCCTTTTTAAATAATCTGGCACCTAAGCTGGATAATAGGAGTATGTCTTTTTGTTTTTCTAATAAAATATCTTTTAATAGAAATGCACTACTTGTTTTTCCCTTAACTCCAGTTATTTCAATTGTTTTTATATTTTGCATTTCGGCTGCTTCTTTCCACTCATCTAAAACAAGTTTAGTCGCCTTGTGGTGGTTAATGATTTCATAATAATTTGATAATCTTTCCCCTTCTAGATTTAGGTCCTTATCATTGCTAATTTCGTCTAATAATTCATAAACATTTAAAGGGGAGTGTATTGGATTGATTATTAAGTCTTTAAAATCATTGCCTTCTTTATTATTCTTAAATTTAGAATTTAAAATATTTATGGAATTGTCCTTCAATTCCTTTTTAAATTCATCTAATGATTTAATGACTTTTATATCGTAAGTCTTTAAAAGGCTTTCGTCTTCTTCTTTTAATGTATTGTATAAGTCATATCCATATACATTATCAAATTTTCTTGATTTAGCAAGTTCTGAAGATATTTTAACTCCACCATGTGTTAAATCAACTAAAAATACGTTCATTTTTTCACTCTAAAAATTATATAAAAAAAGATAGTTTGATTATTTAAATATATTATTTTTTTATTTAAACTAATAATTTATTTTAGCATATAGTTTGTTTATTATTTCTTATATAAAAAGAAAAAATTAGTTTATTTTAAAAATAAACTAATAAACTAATTTAATACAATTTTAATACAATTTTAATACAATTTTAATACAATTATAATACTCTATTAATTGAATTAAGTCCGCCTTCATTTAATTTGTCCTTAACTTTCTTATAGAAGTATTTCTTATTTATTCTCATGAAGTAAACGTCTTTTTCAGACTTCTTGATTACAAGTTCCTCTAAGTAGTTTACTTCTTTTTGGATTTGTCCATCCATTACGAAAATTGCTTTTTTACCACGTTTTAAGAGTTTTATTCTGATTTCACTTGTATCAGAAACTACAAATGGCCTTACTCCTAATTTGTATGGACAAATTGGAATGATAATGAATGCTCCTACTTTAGGATCTACAATAGGGCCTCCTGCAGACATGGAATATGCAGTGGAACCACTTGGTGTGGATATGATTAATCCATCTGCCCTTAGCTCTTCTACAACTTCTCCATCTACTGAAACTTCATAGTGCAGCATTTTAGCTGGTCTTGCAGTCATTATTACAACTTCATTCAATGCACGGAAGGTTTCATTTTCATGGGAAATGATGATCTGGGTTCTTTTCTCTTTAGACCATTCTCCATCTAAGATTGCATCTAGAGCTTCAAAGGTATTTTCCACCTCAATTTCAGTAAGGAATCCTACAGTTCCCATATTGATTCCAAAGATAGGAATTTCCTTAGTCAATTGGTTTTGGGTTCTAAGTAATGTTCCGTCTCCCCCAAGAATGATTGCAATGTCTGTTCTAAGGTCTTTAAGGTCTTTAGCATAATCCATAAACTCATAGTTGAAGTTTAGGCTTTCAATATGCTTTGCGATTTCAGGAGTTTCATTCATTGTTTTTGCAATGATCTTGTGAAGTTCAGGATTTTCCTTTATCTCAACAAGCTTTTCAGCAAGTGCAGTCTCTATAACAGTTTCTATGCCCTTTTCTATTAATGTTTCAAAGATTTTAAGTGAGAATAAGACAGATTTATATTCGTCGACCCTACTTACGATTGCAACGCTGGAAACCTTATCCAATTCATCATTGTTTATGATTTTAATGATTTGCTTATGTAAATCCTCATTTCCAGCACTTACAACAACGGCCTTTTCATAAATGCTTAATCTGTTGTCTAATTTTTCACCATATTTATTGGTGACAATAGCTCCAGCCTCTTCCACAATAAGTTTAGATGCTGCAATATCGATGATTCTGCTTCCCCTTAAATCAAGGAATGCGTCATATTTTCCATTTGCAATATATGCAAGCTCTAATACTACAGAACCTAATACTCTCATTCTTCTTGCAGTATCCACTAATTTGGAAACTGAGAGAGTTTTGCTTTTTGTAAATCCGCCTAGTGTTATCTTGGTAATGTCAGTCTCTTGGCTTGGAGTCAATGGATGTCCGTTTTCCTTTGCCCCATTGCCTTTGACTGCCTCATAGAAGTTACCGTTAGAGTAGTTTTTTACAAATCCAAGCTCAACGTCTTCAAGTGTAGCTTCTCTACCTATAGGGACTCTTGCCACTGCAATGGACATTCCATATGCCGGAATATTCTTGACAGCATTGCTTGTACCGTCTAAAGGATCGATTAGGAAGATATAGCGAGGTCTTTCCTCATCATCTTTCTTATTTTTTGGAGCGTTATTTAATAATTCTTCACTAAGGCTAACAGATTCCTGCTTTCCTTTTCCAAGTCTCAATTCACCAATCTCTTCACTGATTAGGTATGATTCAAAATCAGCATCCTTTAAAAGTTTAATTACTTCGTCTTCTGCTATAATGTCAATATGTGAAGTAGGGGTTCCATCAGCGCCTATTTTAACAAATTCGCCAGCTTTCGGGTTTCCCACTTGTCCATCAAGAAGCCTTTCAACATTTTCGAAAACTGTTGTTGCAATTTCTTTACAAATATTTATATCATCTTGATTCATATTTGACCCCCATTATTTTTTTATTTTTTATTTTTATTTTTTCTATTTTGATGAGAATTATTTTATAATATTTTTTTTCTATTTTGATGAGATTTTTTTTTAATGGATTATTCTAAAGATTTATTCTAAAATATCATCTTTAATGTAAATGACTGCTGCAATTGCAGATCCAATATTCTCTACTGTATGATGAGACTCTTCAACGATAAGTTCCTTGATTTCAACATTTCTTTTGTTCATCATATACTTAACCATTTCTATTGCCTCATCCTTAATGTCTTCTGGATCTTTGTTGATTCCATGTGTTTCAACAACACAGCCTAATTCTTCTCCAATAGCTATTCCAACACAAGCTGTTAATTTGTCTCCTTTATTGGAAGAAGTTATGCTTGATAAAACACAGTTTACCATGGATCCTGCTTTTAATTTAGGTAATTTTTCTATTTTGGTATTTGCTTCAAGCATGCTTGAAACTTTAATTAAATTAACATCACCTATTTCTGCTTCATATAAAGCGTTATCAAAAGCATTTAATTCTGTTGGGCCTTCTGAGTTTCCTGAAACAATAGCTATTCTCATTCTATCACATTTTTATTAGATTTTTCTGTACTTTTTATTTTTATAATTTTAATAAATAATCATTCATTCGAAATAATTTTCAAAATCATTTTCTGATAGTCATATTAAAATTTATTATATAATAGTTTATTTTTTTTAATATATTAATCTATAAATATTTTTATAATTCCATACTATTTTTCTCTTTTATTTTATTATTCTCTTATTTTCTTTTGATTTAGAATTTTCTTAAAAGTTTCTTAAAATAAGATAAGTTTATATATAAAATTAAATTAATATAATATTAATCTATATTAGATTATATTAACTCATATTTGATGAATTTTTAAAAAATAATTAAATTTAATTAATTTTTAATTTAAATTTTATTTTAAGTTAGTAAATTGATTATTTATTTAATTCATTATCTAATTAGTGATTAATTAATTATTAATTTTATTTGTGAGGTTATTTTAATGTCAACAAAAGTTGTAGAACTTAAAACCGTAAAAGTCGGAAAATATATTGTTTTAGATGGTGAAGCTTCTAAAGTAACTAGCTTAACTACTTCATCTCCTGGTAAACATGGAGCTGCAAAAGCAAGATTAGAAGCTGTTGGTATTTTTGATGGTCAAAAAAGAAGTTTAGTAAAACCTGTAGATACTAAAGTTGAAGTACCTATTCTCGATAAAAGAATTGGTCAAATTTTAGCTGTTATGGGTGACCAAGTTCAAATTATGGACTTAGAAAGCTATGAAACCTTTGAATTACCTATACCTGCTGAATTCGATGAAGAAATCAGAGGTGCTGTAGGTACTGATTTAGGTGTAGAATACATCATAGCTTTAGGTAATATGAAGATCATGAGAACTAAAAAAGTATAGACTTTTAGTTCTTTTACCTTTTTCAGGGATTTTAGTAAAAATCCTATTTCAATCTTTTTTCAAATCAAATCAATTCAAATCAATCAAATCATAAAACTTTTTTT
>CAMODR010000113.1 GCA_946611495.1 uncultured Methanobrevibacter sp.
TTTTCATTTGTTGTCTTATTATATATTTTGCTTTGAACTTCTATGGCCACAGTTTTATTGGCAATAGGATTATCATTTTCATCTCTTAACAAGACTTCCAATTTGCTTTCATTTTTATAGTATTTGGTCAAGTCATTTACAGTCATTTTTGATTCTTTTTTGCTTATTACTGGAATCTCTAAGGTTTGATTGTTGATTTGTGCATAAACAACTTTAACATTTTCTTTAGGGATGTAATTAATGCTTACTGTTCCATTTTTTAGGACTTTTGTTGTAATTGTCTGCTTGGAATCTGTAAAGAACTTAACATTTAAAGGCAAGTTCAAGTCTGCATTATACTCATGTGTCTCATTAGTTTCATTGTCATAGTAGTGCTTCAAGTCTACAGTCAATACATTGTTGACTTCAGGGTCGATTAGGCCATTGCTTGATGTGAATGTCATCACTAACCATTTTGAAGCGTTTATCTTCCATGGTTCCCTTATGTCGCTGTGAGGTGAGTAGTAATAAGGGCTGATTGTGTTTTGTCCCCACCAGCAGTATAGGACTGAAGCGTTATCGTCTAATGCAATGTCTCCGTAATAATAATTTGGAATGATGTAGTTGTTAATAAGGGCACAGTTTTCCATTATGAGTTCTGTATCCTTAAAGTTGTTTGTAACGGCTCCATGGTTTCCTACATGATTTGCTTCAAAGATTGTGTTGTGGACTTCAGTGATTACATGGTGTCCGCTTGGAGGTGCGAGTATTGCACCTGCATAGAATCTTGCTTCCCCTCCATAGAAATAGCTGTTGTTTATGAACATGTTTCCATGATTGCTTATTGCTCCACCAGTATAGCTTGTGTATTGGTTTAGGAAATTACAGTTGTCGATTAATGCATCTCCTAAGCTTAAGAGAGCCCCTGCAGAATAAATTGCATGATTTCTGTAAAAATCAGTGTTATTTATTGTTATTGTTCCTCCTGCAGCAATTGCTCCCCCTACACCTTTTTCAGCGGTTATGAAGTTTTCCTCAAAGTATGAATTTTCTATATTTGTAACTCCAAGGCTGTAGATTCCTCCACCATACTGGATAGCGCTATTGTTGTAAAAGCTTGAATTGATAATCTTTATTCTTCCTAAATTATTATAGATTGCCCCTCCATTATAGTTTCCATATGAATCTCTAATTGTTACATTGATTAGGGTTACTTCTCCCCCATTGTTTACTATGGCACCACCGTTTTCACTTTGGTTGCCTTCCTTAAATGCGTTTATTAGGCTTAATCCTTTTAATGTTAATTTTGCATTGGATCCTGTTAAAATTAGTTGAGCAATATTTTCCCCATCGATAATTGTGCTTGCATTAGATTCTCCGATGATAGTCAAGGTTTTATCGATAGCTATGTTTTGGTTATTTTCACCATTATATTTGCCGCTAGATAAGTAGATTGAAGTGTCGTCATCAGATTTTGACACTGCATAGCCTATGCTTTGGTATGGTTTGTCTTTAGATCCATCTCCAGTCTCATCGCTTCCTTCTGCAGAAACGTAGATTGATTTTGATTGGCTTAATTGGTTTTTAGGGATATTTTCAATTTTGAAATTTTCATCCAAGTCTATTTCATTGATTTCATTTATTTTTAATTCACTTAAATCATTGTCTAAATTGGCTGAATTGTCATCTAATGAATAATCATTGCTTGCATTGATTTGAATGTCATTTAATGAAAAATCAATATCGTAAGTACTTTGGTTAATATCATCAGATGTTAATTCAGAAGCACTAACTGAACTTATTAAGATAAAAGCCATTAGTAAGGTAGTGAATATTAATATAATTGAAGATATTTGTTTTTTAGTCCTAATGGTTTAACCTCCCTTAAAATAAGTATAAATTAATTTTCTTATTATAAAAAAATTTACATTCGATATATAATTTTAATTTTATATTTTGATATTATATATCTTTTCTTATTTTTTGTTTATAGGCTTAAAAGCTATTTTTATTAAATTTTTGGTTAATTAAGTTAATATTTATTGATTTTAGATATTTTTTTAATAGTTTTTTTATTATTTTTTTATTATTTTTTTAATTATTTTTTAATAATTTTTTAATATTTTTAATAGCTTTACACATTTTTTAAAAATATTAGTTTTCAAATGCTATCACAAGTTAAAATAATTATATTAAATAAATAAAAAATTAACTAAAATTTGATATGATTTTTTGAAATATTTTTCATGATCTTTTAAGATTTTTTCAAGATATTTTCATGTTCTTTGCATGATTTTTTATTGAAAAATTTTTCATTTATAAGCAAATTTTCATATAACGAATGTTAATAAAAATCATTAAATATTGGATAAATCTAAAATAATAATGTTGAATTTTTTAAAAAAATATTTTATAAGCAATTAAATTTATTAGCTTATTTTACCAAAAGAATAAGTATTAATCTTTAGATTTTCTAATAGGTTATTATTTTAAATTATTTTATTTAATTGCTTGTTTATTTTAAAGATTATTTCAATTAACAGTTAAAAACCAGAAAGGATGTATTTATTTGACAAAGAAGAAAGACTTATTAGCAATAGGGCACACAGCACTGGATTATATAATCACAGTTGATGAATTTCCAAAAGCCAACAATTCTGCTCCTATGAAAACAATGCTACACTTGAATGGGGGAGCTGCAGCTAATGTGGCTATGATTGGTGCAAGCCTTGGAATGAAAACTGGATTAGTATCTGCTGTAGGAAAGGAATTTATTGGTTCACACTATCATAATGAAATGACAAGATTAGGTGTAGACACTGAGGCTATGATAATATCTGAAACCGAAAGCACACCAACTGCATTTGTCATGACAAACAAAAATGAAGATCAAATCAGCTATTTCTATTGGGGAGCTGGAAAGGACTTCCACGATAGTGAAGTTCCAAGAGAAAAGATAAGGGAATTTAAGGCAGTTCATTTAGCAACTGGAGACCCTCATTTTAATTGCAAATCTGGAATTGTTGCAAAGGAAGAAGAAAGGTTAGTTTCATTTGACCCAGGTCAAGACCTTGGAATGTACAGTCCTAAAAAGCTTAAGGAAGTCATTAGCAATTCAAATATTCTTTTTGGTAATCATCATGAAATTAAAAGAATTCAAGATTCTTTAGGTGTTGACATTAATGGATTAATGGAATTAGGTCCTGAAATCGTAGTAAAGTCATGCGGTAAGGAAGGTAGTTTCATTTATAATGTTGATGAAGGCAAAATACAAATTGATGCTATTTACAGGCCTGCAGTTGATCCTACAGGTGCTGGAGACTCATTTAGGTCTTCTTTCATATCACAATTCATTAATGGAAAATCTTTAGAGGAATCTGCTAAGTTTGCATCATCTGTTTCATCTTTTGTAGTTGAAAAACAAGGATGCCAAACCAATATGCCAAGTTATGAAGAGGCATATGAGAGAATGGTTGATTTCTACTAAATGCTTAATGATTTTTTAATCATTATTTACTTTTTTTTAATTTTTCTTTTTAATTTTTTATACTTTTTTTTAACACTAGTTTTTTAACTTTTTTTTAATTTTTCTTTTTAATTTTTTTATACTTTTTTTAACACTACTTTTTTAACTTTTATTTAGATTTTTCTTTAAAATTTTCTTAATTTTTTAATAAAATATATTTGATAAATCTCAAAACTAGTTGATAAAAAAGGATTTTTAGCACTTTATTTTTAAAAATAAGCATTTTTAAATCGATAACTTTATAATAAAAGAAAATGTTATATTAAACTATAAAATCAAGACCAATAGAATTAAATTAAACTTTACTTTACTAAAATGTATTTTAGTTTTTGTTTTAAAGATTTATTTTTAAAAATTTGTTTTACTTTAAAATCTTTTAAGGCATTTTTATATTGAGATTTAGATTCTTTATTTATTAAATCATTGATTTTATAATAATCTAGCAATTTTTATAATTTATTGGAGAGGGATTAATGACACAAATAAGTGATGCAAAAAAAGGTATTTTAACCGAAGAAATGAAAACTGTAGCTAAAAAAGAAGGTGTTAGTGAAGATTTTATTTTAAAATCCGTAGCACAAGGAACTATAGTTATTCCAAGTAATGTTAATCGTGATATTGAAGCATCTGGTATTGGTGCAGGACTTAGAACTAAAGTAAATGCAACTGTAGGTACTTCTACAGATATTGTAAACTTTGATGAGGAAGTCTTAAAGGCACAAATTGCTATTGATCATGGTGCAGACTGTTTAATGGAATTAAGTATTGGTGGAGACTTAGATGTAATCAGAAGAAGAGTATTGGACATGTCTCCTTTACCAGTAGGTTCAGTACCTGTTTATCAAGCAGCTATTGAAAGCATTAGAAGAGATGGTTCTGTAATATACATGGATGAAGATGACTTATTCAATACCATTGAAAAACAAGCAAAAGATGGTATTGACTTTATGGCTGTTCACAGTAGTATCAACATTGAAACATTAACCAGACTTAAAAGACAAGGACGTGTAACTGGTCTTGTATCCCGTGGAGGATCATTCATGTCTGGTTGGATTGTAGAAAACGAAAAGGAAAACCCATTATACTCTAACTTTGATTATGTATTGGAAATTGCAAAAGAACATGATGTAGTTCTTTCCCTTGCAAATGGTATGAGAGCAGGTTCCATTGCTGATTCTACTGACAGGGCTCAAATACAAGAATTGATTATTTTAGGAGAATTAATTGACAGATCCAGAGAAGCAGGCGTACAATGTATGATTGAAGGACCTGGTCACATTCCTATTAATGAGATTCCAACTAATGTTATGATTCAAAAGAAAATGTGTTCAAACGCTCCTTTCTATATGTTAGGACCTATTGTATGTGATGTAGCACCTGGTTACGACCATATTGTATCTGCAATTGGTGCAGCATCCTCTGCAAAAGCTGGAGCAGACTTTATCTGTTATGTAACTCCTGCTGAACACTTAGCTCTTCCATCTCCTGAAGATGTAAAAGAAGGAGTTATTGCAACTAGAATCGGTGCTTATGCTGGTGACTTAGCTAGCGGTCAAATAGATGGTTCACAAGACCTTGCTATGGCTGAAGCAAGAAAAAGATTAGATTGGGAAGCTCAATATGAATGTGCAATGTTCCCTGAAGCTGCACGTGCAAAAAGAGATGAAAGACCTCCTGAAGAAGAGGACACCTGTACAATGTGTGGTAACTTCTGTGCAGTAAAAATCGTAAATGAATGGTTAGACCAATCTGATTCTGAGTTAATCAAATAAGCAAACTTTTAAGAGTCTTCGACTCTCAAA
>CAMODR010000114.1 GCA_946611495.1 uncultured Methanobrevibacter sp.
GAATAACTGATGATAATACTATCTACCCAGTTTCCATTTGCATCATAAATTTTACAAATGTAATTGGATCCGCTATCTTTTACAGCACCTACATAAGCGCCTGCTTCGCCAATATATCCACTTGCTATGCTGCTTGCTTCACTTGGTGTAATCTTAGTTGGAGCTGTACCTCCACCTTGTCCACCAGATCCTCCACTTCCAGAAGAACCTCCTGATTGGGAGCCACCACTTGATCCACTGCTAGAGCCACCACTGACTCCAGTACCAGAACTAGCTCCGCCACTGCTTCCACCACTTGATGGGGTTGCACTTGGGCCAGTACCGTCAGTATTATTTGCAGTTATATTACCTATTCCATTATCTCCAGAATTAGAACTGTCTGGTGAAAATCCAGCAAGGTCACTGAAGACTGCATTATCTCCTTCACTAATTCCATATGCAGTTACTCCTGCAGCAATACAAAGTACTATAATGACTGAAATTATAATATTGGAGTTGTCCATTATTTCACCTCTCTTTTATTTTTGAAGATATTGAAAAATTATAAATTTATTTTTTAATTAAACAAGTTATATAAAACTATTATTTCTTAATTTAATTTTTCGAATAACTTTTTAAAACTCAATAATTAGAAAAAAATTTCCTAACTAATTATTATAATATTGTATTTTACATTTATTTATATCTTTCTAAGGTAATGAAAATTATTTTTTGGCGATGATATTTTTTTGATTATGTTCATTTTTTATATGCGATTAATTTTTTGCTTATATTTATTATGATGTAACTTATTTGTTGGTGATAATATATTCCAATAATTTTTGAGTAATACTTTTTTTATAATTTTGATTACTTTTATCAATTCTCATGCTTTTTATGATGATTTTTTATTATTTTTTTTAAAATTTTATTCATCATGAGCATTTATCTATTTATCACGATTTTTAAAAAAATCTATCATAATTTATCATTAATTTTTGATTGACTAAATTTACTTATTTTTCTTATTTGAACACTCTGCTTACTTCTTTTTCTATTTTTCATATAATTTCTTAATGATTTGTTATAAAATAAGGCTTTTTTTAGGTTTGCCTAAAAAATTATTTTATTTAAAGTTTTCTTTTTAATTTTAAAAGGTTAATTTATATTAGTTTATGAATATATATACTATTGTTAGTTTCTAACTTTTAAATTTTATAAAATAAGAGGTGACACATTTGAGCGATAAAATAGTTATATCCCCAACATCTCGTCAAGAAGGTCATGCGGAATTGATCATGGAAATTGACGATGAAGGGATAGTTACCAAAGGTAGATACTTCAGTATCACACCTGTCAGAGGCTTAGAGAAAATGGTTACAGGTAAAGCACCTGAGACTGCACCAGTTCTTTGTCAAAGAATCTGTGGGGTATGTCCTATACCTCATACAATGGCATCTGTTGAAGCAATGGATGACTCTTTAGACATTGAAATTCCAAAAGCAGCTGCATTGTTAAGAGAATTAACAATTTCTGCTTCCAACTTAAACAGTCACGCTATTCACCATTTCTTAATTGCTCCTGATTTCGTACCAGAAGATCTTTTCAAAACTGCAGTAGACAGTGTTGGAACTATTAGGAAAAACGCACAATACGTAGTAGATATGGTTGCTGGTGAAGGTATCCACCCATCTGATGTCAGAATCGGTGGTATGGCAAGAAACTTATCTGAACTTGCACGTAAAAAATTATACACCAGACTCAAAGCATTAGTGCCTGTTGTAGACAACCACATCGAATTAATCGCTAACTTAGTCCTTGAAAAAGACATTCCTGAAGGATTAGGTGCTATTAATGCTCCTGTATTTGCAAGTGACGTAGTTTACGGTAAAAGAGACTTCTTTGACCTTGATAGATTTACCGAAATCGTACCTGAAGCATGGTATGATGACCCTGAAGTAGGTAAAAGAGCTTGTACTACCATTCCATTATACGATGGATTAAACGTAGAAACTGGTCCTAGAGCTAGAGTAGACAAATTCCAAGGTTACAAAGAAAAAGGTGTTGTAGCACAACACTTAGCTAGAGCTCGTGAAATGAAAACTTACCTTTCCAGAGCTATTGCTATCTTAGATGAATTAGATACTTCTGCTAACACCCTCGCTGATTTCGACCCAAGAGGTACCAACAAATTAGGTATTGGTGTAATTGAAGCTCCTAGAGGAACTGATATTCACATGGCACAAGTAAAAGACGGAAAAACCGCTTTCTACAGTGCATTAGTACCAACTACTTGGAACATCCCAACCATGGGTCCTGCAACTGAAGGATTCCATCACGAATGGGGACCTCACGTTATCAGAGCTTACGACCCATGTTTATCTTGTGCAACTCACGTAATGGTAGTTGACGACGAAGATAAATCTGTTGTAAAGAATGAAATGGTGAGAATTTAGATTTATTGATTTTAATAGGAAGGAATAATATGCCTTATGATGCAGGAAGATTAGTTGTTGGATGTGGAAACGTATTGTTTAAAGACGATGGTTTCGGTCCAATGGTTATTCATGCTTTAGAAGATTATTTTAAAGAAAATGATTTAGAGATGCCGGAAGACACTCAGTTTATTGATGCAGGAACCGGAGCAACACATTTCATCTTTTCCATGCCAGATGACAATTGGAAAAAGATCATCGTAGTTGATGTTGTAGAATGGAATGCGGAACCAGGAACCCTAAAGATATTCAGTCCTTACGATATGCCTAAAGGCAAATATGAGAACGCTCATACCTGGCCTGTTGAAGAGCCACTTCATGATTTGGTGGACAGAGGCATAGATGTAGTTATTGTAGGATGTAAACCGGCTGAAATAACTGCACCTGATGTAGATATGGGCTTAACTGAGCCAGTTGAGGCAGCAATTCCTAAAGCTATTGAAATGATATTAAACGAACTTTAAGAGGGTTTAGCAATGCTTGCAAGAATTAAAAAGAGTATTAGAAAATTTTTAGGACTTGAAGCTAAACCGGACGCAGAAGATGATGAAGCGAAAGCTGAGACTCAAGAAAAACTTAAAACACAAATTAAAAAAGAAGTAGAAGCTCAATCAAAGCCTGCTGAAGAGGCTAAGAAAGAAGCTGACGCTAAAAAAGCTGAAGAAGAAGCTCAAGCTAAAAAAGAAGCAGAATCATCTGAGCAATTAACTAAAGAATCTTCAACTCAGGAGGTTGAAAAAGTGGCTGACAAACCAAAAATAGGATATATTCACATGAGTGGGTGTACTGGAGACGGTATGTCTTTAACTGAAAATTACGACATTCTCTCAACCTTACTCACTGATATGGTGGACATTGTTTACGGAACAACTTTAGTAGATTTATGGGAAATGCCTGAAATGGATTTAGCATTAGTCGAAGGGTCTGTCTGTTTACAAGATGAACACAGTGTAAAAGAACTTATGGAAGTAAGAGAAAAATCAGGATTAGTTTGCGCATTTGGATCTTGTGCAATGACTGGTTGTTTCACCCGTTACGCACGTGGTGGACAATTAGCTCAACCAAAACATGAATCATTTGTACCAATTTCCGACTTAATCAAAGTAGATTGTGCTATTCCAGGATGCCCAGCATCCCCAGAAATTATTGCAAAAGTAGTTGTTGCATTAATTAACGGAGACATGGATTACTTACAACCTATGTTAGACATGGCAGCATGCAACTTAGCATGTGGTTGTGACTTACAAACCAACGTAGTAAGTAAAGCATTATGTACTGGTTGTGGAACTTGTGTATTAGCTTGTCCAACTAGAGCTCTTGAAATGGTCGAAGGTAGACCATCCCACAATAAGAACAGATGTATTAAATGTGGTGCATGTACTACTCACTGTCCAAGAACCTGGTTCCCTGCTGAGCAAATTAAAAAGGACTTAGGATTATAGGAGGAAGTAAAATGGCATTCGGTACATATAAAGAAGTAGTATCTGCAAGAGCTACTGATAAAGCAATCCAAAAAGTCGCACAAGATGGTGGAATTGTAACCGCATTATTAACTTACGCTTTAGAAGAAAACATTATTGAAGGTGCAATTGTCGCTGGAGATACTGAAGACCCATGGAAACCTGAACCAACTATTGCAATGACTCCAGAAGAAATCATTGCAGCAGCAGGTACCAAATACACCTTCTCTCCAAACGCAATCAGACTCAAAGAAGCTGTAAGACAATACGGTCTTGAAAAAATCGGAACTGTAGGAACTCCTTGTCAAGTTATGGGACTCCGTAAAATGCAATCCTACCCATTTGCAACCAGATTCGTTGCAGATAAAATTGCATTATTAATCGGTATCTTCTGTATGGAAAACTTCCCAAGAGATTCCTTAAAAACTTTCGTCGAAGGAAAAATGAACTCTTCCTTAGACAACGTAAACAAAATGGATATTGGAAAAGGAAAATTCTGGATCACCGATCCTGAAAAAGAATCTGGCCTTGCATTAAAAGAAACCCACGGATACGAACAAGCTGGATGTAACATCTGTCTCGACTATGTTGCAGAATTAGCTGATGTTTCCACTGGATCTGTAGGTTCCCCTGATGGATGGTCTACTGTATTCACCAGAACTGACAGTGGTGCAGACATCTTTACCGCAGCTGTAGAAGCTGGAGTAATCGAAACCAAACCAATGGATGATGTAAAACCTGGTTTAGGATTACTCGAAAAATTAGCTAACGGTAAAAAGGACAAAGGTAGAAAAGAAATCGAAAGAAGAGTTAACATGGGACTTCCAAGTCCTTTCTAATTCTTTTTTCTTCTTTTTTATTTTTTCTTTTTCTTATATCATTGAACTAATTATTTAATTTACTTATTTTTTATACCTTTTTTCTAAAATTCTTATTTTCTATTCTTATTTTCTATTCTTATTTTCTATTCTTATTGTTATTTTTTCTGTTTTTGTGCTTTCTTTCTAATTTTAGGTATTTTTTATACTTTTTGTTTTCTTTACTTGGCTATTTTTAAATATTATAAACCTATTTTTAAATATTATAAAAATTTATATTATCATAAAATAAACTATAATTATAATAAAATGATTTTTATAAATTGATTGATTATTATCAAAATTTAAAATGTTTATTTAGGGGTATTTGGCTATGATGAAATTCTATAAAATGCTTTTGGTATCTTTATTGCTTATTATTTTAAGTATTGGGAGTGTCAGTGCTTTAGATTTAAATAATGAGGATATTCAAAATGATTTAAATGATCAAAATAATTTAAATAATTTAAATAATCAAAAGGATTTAACTAATCTA
>CAMODR010000115.1 GCA_946611495.1 uncultured Methanobrevibacter sp.
TATCTTAAGGCTTATATTTTTTTATTTATAGCATAAAGAACTTATCTTTACAGTAATTATATTCGATTTCTTTCTCTTCATTCAATGAATTCTTATAGAATTGTATTGCAAAGTATAAATCATGAATAGCTAGGCCATAATTATAGACTAAGATTCTTTCCTTATCATTTACACGTCCTTCAGCCTTTCCTAATAAAACGTCTGTAGTGTTTTCTATTGATTTAAACTCATTAAAGTATTTGAATCCAGTGATCTGTTCAATTTCATCTGTAAAGACTTTATCAAAGAACAAGTCACAGTTTTGGAATCCTAATGTCATGATAGGAATGATTGTAACTCCCTCCTTATAACAGTCATCTTCTGCAAAGTCTTCTGTTGCTCTTGTTACAGCAGAAATAATGACATCACTGCCTTCAATAGTCTCTTCATAGGTTTCACATAATTCAAATTTAATGTTTTCAAATTTAGAGAAGTAATTCATGAATCTTTCTTCATGATTATGATATTTATATAGCTTAAATGTGATTTCACGGTCTGTTATCTGTGACATTAAGACTTCTATACATGCAAACATTATGTTTCCTAAACCAAATAATCCAACGGTTTTAAAATCTTTTTTAGCATACATGATTGCAGAATGAGCTGCTGCTGCCCCAGTACGTAGAGTTGTGATGTATTCAACATCCATTACAGCTTTCAATATGCCTGTATCCGCTTCATATAATAACAAGTCACTCATCATGACTGAACGCTCTTCGCCTCTCTTTATTTGGTGACGCCCAATCATTTTGTTACAGACAAGATTTTCCTCTTCATACATACAAGGCATACAAGCGTAATAATCTCCATCTGCTTGATTAATACGTGTTTTTGCAGGCATTACAAACTTATCTTTGTTTTTTAATGCAAAATCAATCCATTCAAAATATTCTCCTGCAGGCAGTTGACTGCCAATCTTTTTACAAGTTTCAAAATCAAATATTTTTATCATATTAATCCCTCATTATGCACTTTTAAAGTATATAGATAATCTTAATGGGTTAACAGTTTTCATAGTCTTTGCTATTTTACATGAATTTAATTTTTTTACTTTTACACTTCTTTAGTCTTTTTATTCATTTATTTCATGAATTTCCTCTAGAATTTCAGCGATTTTTATGGATTCGTCTTCAAAAACTCCCATTGATTCTATACGGCCGTTCTTTAGCATTGTAGACATTGATTTAATCAGGTATTTAAATCCGTTTCCTTCAAAGTTTGTATTATATATTTCTGCTTCGCTTCCTCCAGGCTTATAAAGACTAAAGCTTTTGCTTCTCCACCAGTTTTCTTTCATTCTAATGGTAGCTTCTGTTCCAATAATCTCTAGTTGATTGTCTACACGCAATTTGTTTCCTACATTGATTACAGCTCTTGCATTCGGATAAACAAAGTTCATTGATGCAAATTCAATGTCATCTCCATCTTTTGTAACCATATAATCAGATTTTTCATAATCCTGTCCCAATATCTTTAGCATAGGAAGCAATGTCAATGAGCTTAAGTCATAGAATAGGTTGGACCTTTCCTCATCGTTTTTGGATATTGAACAGTTAAAGCTTAATATGTCTCCAATCAAGCCTCCTTGTGTCATCCATAAGAGCTGGTTGAAAACATAGATATGGACCATTTTTGTATTTTCCATAAGAATTACATTATTTTCCTTTGCAAGTTGGATCAATTCCTTGGTTTCACTTGCCTTATAGCTTGCAGGAGGATCATAAATTATATGCTTTCCTTTTTTCAATGCTTGTCTTATTAAATCGACTCTTTTTTCTATTGTGCAGCGAACATAAATTATATCTGAGTTCTCTATAAGTTCATCATATTCATAATAAATATTTTCCAAATCGTATTTTTCCTTAAACTTTTCAGATATTTCCTTTTGGGGTGAATAGACACCCTTTACCTGAAAACCATTTACCAATTTAGCCTCTTTTACGATTTCATTGTCGTCGGTTTCGTCACAGACTACTCCAATGTTATAATTCTTAAATGATTTCTCTCTAAGTTCAGTGCTGGAGATTCCTTTAGTTCTCTCTAAATATACCATTTCACAGTATCTTGACAGATGGTCAAATTTTCCTTTCCAATCGTCTCCGATAACAAAGTAATCTATGTCATACTTTATTAGGTCTCCAATTTTCTGTCCAAGATATTCTTCAACGATTATCTCATCCACTAATCCAGTATTTTTAACATTTTCTATTCTAGTTGCAAGAGTATCATTTACACTTAGTTTGCCTCGTCCAATGTCATAGTTTTCTCCTGTTACACCGACGATTAGGTAATCTCCATATTCTTTTGCTCTTTTTAGAATATTGTAATGTCCCTTATGAAACATGTCGAATGTTCCATATGTTATAACTTTTTTCATGCTTGACCTCTTATTATTTTTTTAACTAAAGGAGTTAGACAGTCTTATGATTATTTTATCAGCTTTTTATGAATTTGGTATTTCTTCATGTTTTTTATCAATGTTTTCTTATCCAATCGTAAACACGCTTACAATTGTTCTTATCAGTATATTTAAAGAAATTATTCACTCTGTTATTGTATTTTTCTTCCATTTTACAGTCGTTTTCAATATATTCCTTTATTTTATTGACTAGTTCTTCCTCTTCCTTAAATACGTCTCCAAATGTACTTGCCTCATCATCAACTAAAGCTTCTCCAAGCTCTGGAATTTCAACAGACTCTTCACCATAATGATAATAGACAATAGGTTTCTTAAGATATGCAAAATCAAAATGAACTGAAGAGTAGTCTGTCACCATCAAGGAGGTTTCACATAAAAGCTCATGAATCCTTCTATCATTATCGATTTCAATATTGTCCGTATTGAATAGGTCTAAAAATTTCAAAGAATTATGATGAGGTTTAAAAATGATTTTATAACCTTTTTCTTTTGCAAAATCTATTAATTCCATGTTATTTAACAAGCTATTCCATCTTGTAAAGTATTCAGAGCTTAATAAGTCATCTTCTGTTTTGATTGCCTGTCTCCAAGTTGGCATAATGAAGATTTCCTTCTTAAGATTATCATTATTTAGCTCATCATAACGTGGAAATCCTAGTTTTTGAATGATTTGGCTATCATAGTTATAGTTTTCGACAAATGCATTATAGTCCAAATCTGAAACTGTCAATAGAAGTGAAAAGTTAAAGTCAAATTTCCTAAGCCAGTTGATTCTGTTGTATTTTACAACTCCATGCTGTAGGAAATAAATTGGAGGGCTTGATATTCCTTGTACTAACTTTAGGTTTTCATCTGCAAATGGATTTATATGCCTTTTGTATCCTTGGGATGATATGAACTTTTTTGTAAACATATAGGTTTTTTTATGCTTTAGTGATCCAAATGCTAAAATCCTATTTCCAAATTCCTTTTTAAGTTTCTCAAACTCTGGATTTTCCTTTTCCAATGCGAAATACTTTTCCACATTGTCATTTTGGCCTGTAGCATATCTGAATAGATGCTCTCCATTATCACCTGTGCTGTCTCTTCTATCCATAAATAAGTATATTTGCTTATTTTTCATTTTAGGCAAGTATAATAAGTACAATAACCTATAAAAAATTGATTTGAATTTAAACTTTTGGCTGCTTCTTAGAATCTTTTTAAATGAACTTATTTCTAATCTAAGAGCCTTTGTATACTTATAAGGCATTATATAAATGGATTTGTTAATATGAGCTAGAATTTGTGAGTCTCTAATGTAAAAGTGACTAAATTTAGATAATTCAGCAAATTTTCTAAATCCGATTTTGCTTTTAATGACTACTTTATTGTTGTCTTCTTCATAAATGGTTCTAAAGTCTATTCTGGTTTCTTTGTCTTTTTCTATTGGAATCTTTATATCAAAATTATAGTTAAATCTCCAATCTATGCCAAGGAATCTTTTTGTCACTCTAGTTGTTCTTGGATATTCCATATACTTGGCTTTAAATACTTCTTTTTTTCCATTTTCTACTTTAATGGCCTCTATTCTTATTGCTTCATTATAGCAAGAGCTTACATAGTTTCCAGATAAGTTTAAGAAACCGTCTTTAAGCTCAATTATATCAAGGAATATTTTATGCTTCTGCAAATTGTTTATTATTGTATCCTTGGTTTTCAATAGAATATTTTTCTCTTCATCAATTTCAACAGAGAATTCCTTACGATTCTTCAAATAGATTAAGAAGCGGCTAAAGTATATTTTCTTATTGCTAATGATTCTAGGGTTAAGAATAATCTCTTCGTCAATATGGTCTAGGATATCATATAAGATTTCCCAAAACTCTTGTTTTTCTTCTTTGCTTAGGAATTCAGGCAAGTCATCAACATTTTCAAATTTTCTTAAGGCATAAACGATGATTCCTTGTATAAAATCTGGAACTTTCCCTTCATTTTCTATGGAATAGCTAATCAGTTCCCTTAAGCATTTTAATCTGTAATTATAAAATTCTTTCCTGGTTTTTGAAGTCTTAGACAATGAATTTTCATTGCTTCTTCTAAAATAATATGTTGGCTTTTTCACAAGGCCTATTTTCTTTTTAAAAAGCAAGACCTTATTGATGAAGACCAAATCTTCATCTATCAATAAATTCTCATCAAATCTTATGTCCCTTATTGCTTCTTTTTTTATGAAGCATGAACTTGCAGATGCTTGCAATGCCTCTGGATTTTCAATCAGGTCAATTACTCTATCTTTTGAATCATTCTTCTTATCGAATTTGTAGTTTAATTTGTAGTTTTTTTCATTAAATAAGCATATCGGTATGGAAATAAGATCTATATCTTTATTCTTATCAATGAAACTGTTTACAGATTCCAATGCATCATGAGTTAATTTATCATCGCTGTCTAAGAAATTGATATATTCTCCTTGTGCAATTTCTAAGCCATAGTTTCTTGCTGCTCCAGGTCCTTTATGGTCTTTAGAGTAGACTTTTATGCGATTGTCTTTATTTGCATAATCTTCAAGGATTGAAAGTGAATTATCTGTTGAACCATCATTTATACAGATGACCTCCATGTCCTTAAATGTTTGATTGATTAGGCTGTCTAAACATTCATTGAGATATTTTTCTGTATTATAAACAGCTATGATAATTGAAAATTTGACCATATGCTCTCTCCATAAGATTTGATTGATTAAATTGATTTTAATTTTTTAAATTGTTTTAATTCTTTTTA
>CAMODR010000116.1 GCA_946611495.1 uncultured Methanobrevibacter sp.
TTAATTATTGTAGTTTATGATTAATTATTCTAACTTATGATTTAATTATTGAAGTAAATGATGATTTAAGATTATGCTCAAGGGGAGCATGATTATTTTAAAGAGGGAAAAAATGACATCTTTAATAGGAAACTTTGTAAACAGAGTTGATTTTAAATCCTACAAGGATTTTTATGATAATTTTGAATTTAATGTGCCAAAAGACTTTAATTTTGGTTTTGATGTAGTGGATGAGTATGCAAGAATAGATCCTGAAAAGCTTGCATTGATTTGGTGTGACGATAATGAAAAAAAGGTATTTACCTTCTCTGATATGAAAAAATTATCTAACCAAGCTGCAAACCTATTTAAGTCCCAAGGAATCAATAAGGGCGATGCAGTATTGCTTACACTAAAAAACAGATATGAATTTTGGATCTGCATGACTGCACTTCATAAGATAGGTGCTATAGCTATTCCAACAACTCACATGGTAAAGCTCCATGATATTGTCTATAGGGTTGAGAATGCAAGCGTTAAGATGGTTGTATCTGTAGAGGAAGACCAATTGATTCCTGATTATGAAGCTTGTGAAAAGGAACTTGGAATAGAGCTTAAAAAGGCACTTGTTGGTAATATTGATAAGGAAGGTTGGATAAACTTCGATGAAGAGCTTTCTAAAATGAGCGAAGAATTTGAAAGGCCTACTGGAGAGGATGCAACTCATGAAGATGAGACATTCTTGATTTATTTCTCATCTGGAACTACTGGAAACCCTAAAATGGTTGCACATGCACATACATATGCTATCGGACATTTGATAACTGCAAAATATTGGCATAATGTTGTTGAAGACGGAGTTCACCACACTTCAGCAGATACCGGTTGGGGTAAGGCTGTATGGGGTAACTACTATGGACAATGGATTGCAGGTTCAGCAGTCTTTGTATATGACTATGTCAGGTTCCATGGTCTTGACCTTATGGAAAAGATAATTGAAAACAATGTTAACACATTCTGTGCACCTCCAACAATCTATAGATTCTTGATTAAGGAAGACTTGTCTCAATTTGACTTTTCAAACATTAAATATGCTACAACTGCAGGTGAGCCATTGCCTCCTGAAGTATTTGACAGATTCAAGCAATACACTGGCCTTGAAATCAAGGAAGGGTTCGGTCAAACTGAAACTACCCTTTCATTAGCAACATTCATTTGGATGGAATCCAAAACAGGTTCTGTAGGTAAGCCATCTCCTGCATTCAAGATAAATCTATTGGATAAAGAAGGAAATGTTGTTGATATTGGTTCTGAAGGAGAAATTTGTTTTGATGTATCCCAAGGCAGACCTGTAGGATTATTTAAGGAATATTATAGAAATCAGGAAAAGACTGATGAAGTATGGTATGATGATTATTACCACTGTGGAGATACTGCTTATATCGATGAAGATGGTTACTTTACCTTTGTTGGTAGAAATGATGATATAATCAAGTCTTCTGGATACCGTATTGGACCATACGAAGTGGAAAATGCTGTAATTTCCCATCCTTCCGTATTGGAATGTGCAATTACTGGTGTGCCTGATGAATTAAGAGGTCAAATCGTTAAGGCAACTATTGTTCTTGCAAAAGGCTTCGAGCCAAGTGAAGAGCTTAAAAAGGACATTCAAAACCATGTAAAGCATGCTACAGCTCCATATAAATATCCAAGATTGATTGAGTTTGTAGAGGAATTGCCTAAAACAATCAGTGGTAAAATCCAAAGAAAGGTAATTAGAACTGAAGATGAAAAATCCTGCTAAAAAAAGTTTAAGAATATGAATAACTGAAAAATATGGCTTAAATCAAGATAAATAATCAGTTATTCAACAATTTATTTTTTTTAGCTATTTTTATTTTTTCTTCAATTATTTCTATTTTATCTTTTAATTTATCTTTTAATTATTTCTAATTTATCAATTAATTTTATTTTAATTTTATTTTTTAATTTTTTATTTTAATTAGAATTTATTTCAGTTTAATTATCTGATAAGTTAATTTGAATTTATTTTTTGAATTTAATTATTTGATAATTTTTTAATTTTATATTTTTCAATTTTTATGGATTTATGGATTATAAATCAATTAATTTTTATTTAATTTAGTTAAATATAATCATTTAATCAATAAATTTATTAAAGTAATTCTTTAAATATATATTTATATTAAATTATTAAGTTAATTTATATTTTAATAAAGCTTAAACTAATTATAATGTTTATAAATATAGGATAGTGTGTAAATGAGTACAAATCAAGTTAAACCATACCCTATCATTAGTAAAAATAATTGTAAGGCATGCTTAAGATGTATAAGCGCTTGTAAAGAGAACTGCCTTACATTAAGTGAAGAAATTAATGATAGCGGTTATCAATATGCAGAATATACTGGCGAAGGCTGTATCGGTTGTGGAGACTGTTATTATACATGTCCTGAACCATTAGCTATTGAAGTACATATTCCAAAAAGATTAAGAAAACCTTCAGGAGATGCTTAAATGAGTAATCAAATTGTAAAAGGAAACACAGCTGTAATTATCGGTGCATTATATGCAGGTTGTGACTGTTTCTTCGGTTATCCAATTACTCCTGCAAGTGAAATTCTTCACGAGGCATCAAAATATTTCCCAATGCTTGGACGTAAGTTTGTACAGGCTGAAAGTGAAGAGGCATCTGTAAATATGATCTATGGTGGAGCTTCCACTGGCCATAGGGTCATGAGCGCTTCATCCGGTCCTGGTATAAGCTTAATGCAAGAAGGATTTACCTATTTGGCTGGTGCTGAATTGCCTGCAGTTATTGTTGATGTAATGAGAGCAGGTCCTGGACTTGGTAACATAGGTCCTGAGCAAGGTGACTATAACCAAATCGTTAAGGGTGGAGGTCACGGAAACTATAAAAATATAGTTTTAGCTCCAAACAGCGTTCAGGAAATGTGTGACTTGACCATGAAGGCATTTGAGCTTTCAAACAAATACAGAAACCCTGTAGTTGTCCTTGCTGATGCTGTACTTGGACAAATGGCAGAGCCTTTAAAGTTCCCTACAGAAGCTGTAGAACCTAAGATAGATAATTCCTGGTCTGTAAGGGGAAATAAGGAAACTATGGAAAACCTTGTAACTTCCATTTTCCTTGACTTCAACCAGCTTGAAGACTTTAACTTCGAAATTCAAGATAAGTATGAAGAAATCAGAGAGAATGAGGTTGTCTACGAAGAGTATATGGTTGATGATGCTGAATATGTAATCGTTTCATATGGTACAAGCAGCAGATTGTCCCGTACTGCAGTAGACATTGCAAGAGAGAAAGGAATCAAATTAGGACTTTTAAGACCTATCACATTATTCCCATTCCCTGAAAAACGCATTAAGGAATTAGCAGATAAAGGTGTTCAATTCATCTCTGTAGAAATGAGTAATGGTCAATTAAGAGATGATGTAAAGGCTGCAGCTAATTATGATGATGTTCATTTAGTAAACAGAATGGGTGGTAAGCTAATTGAGCTTAAGGACATTCTCAATGAAATCTATCAAATGGTAGGCAGTGACGAACGTCATAAGGTTCATAGTGAAGATAAGGAATTTGATGCATCCTACTTATCTGATAAGGACTATCAGGAAGAATTAGACAATGACAATTATTACAATCATAGGATGGTAGACTAGGAGGCTGGTTATATGACTAATATTAAAGTTGATGGAAATGTTGAAAAGGTTCAACCTAGCGAAATAGAAGAAAGAGTTATTAAAAAGCCAGAATCCTTATACGACTCTTTCCCAAGAAAAGGAAATGACATTTATAATACACATTACTGTGCAGGTTGCGGACACGGCATATTGCACAAGCTAATCGCTGAAGTTATGGATGAGCTTGATATCCAAGATAGATGTGTTATGATTTCTCCTGTCGGATGTTCCGTATTCGGATATTACTATTTCAACTGTGGAAATGTTCAAACCGCTCACGGAAGGGCTCCTGCAGTTGCAACTGGTATTTCAAGAGCTGAAGACAATGCTATTGTAATGAGCTATCAAGGAGACGGAGACTTAGCATCCATTGGATTAAATGAAACCTTGCAAGCTGCAAACCGTGGTGAAAAGATTGCTGTTTTCTTTGTAAACAACACAGTTTATGGTATGACTGGTGGTCAGATGGCTCCAACCACTCTTGTTGGAGAAAGAACAGTAACCTGTCAAAACGGTAGGGATCCTCACTATGCAGGTTATCCATTGCACATGTGTGAGCTTATTGATAATCTTAAGGCTCCTGTATTCATTGAAAGGGTATCACTTGCAAATCCTAAGCTTATCAGAAAGGCAAAAATCGCTGTTAAGAAAGCTTTAATGATTCAAAAGGAAGGAAAAGGTTATTCCTTTGTAGAAGTATTGTCTCCATGTCCAACCAATATCAGAAGAGATGTTGAAGGTGTGGAAGACTTCCTAATCAATGAAATGGGTAAGGAATTCCCTGTAAAGAGATTTAGAGACTTATCTAAAGAAAGAGCTCCTGTAGAGAGAAACGTTAGTGATTTCTCAATTGAAGCATTGGATAAGGCTTTTGGAGTAGACAGATCTAAGGAAATCGCTGAAGTTGAAGAGGACTTTGAAGACTGCAAAGTCAAGATTGTCGGTTTTGGTGGTCAAGGTGTATTAAGCACAGGTCTTACCTTAGCTCAAGCTGCATGTAGTGAAGGTAAGGAAGTTTCCTGGTATCCAAGCTATGGTCCTGAACAAAGAGGAGGAACCTCAAACTGTTCTGTAACCATTTCTGCAAAGACAATTGGTTCTCCGGTTGTAGAGGAATGTGATGTTCTAATTGCAATGAACAAGCCATCCCTTGAAAAGTATTCAATAGACGTTAGGGAAGGCGGAACAATTCTCTATGACTCAAGAGCAGGTGACTATTCCAAAGACAATCTTGATGTAAAGGACAATGTCGAAATCATCTCCATTCCAGCAAGGGAAATTGCAACTGAAATAGGTAATGCAAAGGCAATGAACACAGCTATTTTAGGTGCATTGATGGAGCTTGGTAAAGACAGTCCAATTCTCTCTCAAGACGCTTTTGCAAATGGAATTAAGGAAACCTTTGCTGCTAAGCCAAAGCTTATTGATGTAAACCTTAAAGTTCTAGAAGCTGGTGCAAGCTGGTTAAGAGAGAACCATTAAGTTCTCTTTTTTATTTTTTT
>CAMODR010000117.1 GCA_946611495.1 uncultured Methanobrevibacter sp.
GTTTATATATAAATCTTTTCAAATTTAATACTTTTTAAATATTTTTTGTATTTTTTCTGCATTATCTACACTTGGAATCATCATCCTTTGTCCATTAAAAATATTGTAAATTATTTGATGGGCCCTATGATGGTTTATGATGCATAGTATTTGATTAAAAAACTTTTAGGGTTATTTTTTCATAAGTTTTATATTCTAATAATTCAAATAAAACATTAGTGATATGGTATGAATGAAATAAAAGGTTCACCTAAAAGTTTAAAACAATTATTACAGAATACCAAATACTCCATACACTATTACCAAAGGGAGTATATGTGGCAAAGGAAACATGTAGAAGAACTCATAGATGATTTAACTTCAGAATTTTTAGAATTCTATAATGAAACTGATGAACGTATAGCTGTAAAGAAATATGGGGCTTATTTTATGGGTTCTGTAGTTCTTGCAGGAAGAGAAAATGCAATAATTGATGGGCAACAACGTTTTTCAACATTGACACTGCTTTTAATTTATCTCCACAATCGACTCAATTATATTGGGGAACAGTATCGTGTAATTGAGGAGATGATTTTTTCAGAATCCTATGGAAAAAAATCATTCAATATTGATGTGGAAGACAGAACTGATTGCATGGAAGCTCTTTTCAATGATATGCCATTTGATACTGAAGGAGTTAATGAATCAGTGAAAAATTTATATGATAGGTACAAAGATATTGAAGAAATTTTTCCAGATAATGTAACTGATGAGATGCTTCTGCATTTCTGTGATTGGCTGGTGGAAAAAGTATTTTTCATAGAGATTGTTGCAGAAACAGATCAGGATGCTCATAAAATATTTATTACCATGAATGACCGTGGATTAAGCCTTACATCTACTGAAATGTTAAAAGGTTTTCTCCTTTCAGAAATTGAGGATGATAAAAAAAGAGAGTCATTAAATAATCTCTGGAAAGAAAAAGTATTAAGTCTAAAAAAGGATGACAATGATGGGGATGAAAATTTTATTAAGGCATGGCTCAGAGCCCAATATGCGGAAACAATTCGTGAAACAAAGAAAGGAGCAGTTAACAAAGACTTTGATATCATAGGTGGATCATTCCATAAATGGGTTCGTGATGAAAGGTCTAATCTTGGATTAAACAGCACTGAAGATTATGAGTTGTTTATTGAGAAGTTTGCAAGATTTGCGGATATTTATACTAAAATTAAAGAAGCAGAAAATTCGCTAAATGAAAAGACAAAATATGTTTATTATAATTCTAAATTAAATTTCACTTTACAGACACAGCTATTATTAGCGCCAATGTGTTATGAAGACAGTTGGGAAATAATTTATGAAAAGATGAATCTTGTTGCCAGATTTATAGATTTGCTTATCACTTCAAGAATAACAAATTATAGGTCTGTCCAGTATAGTACAATAAAGAATTATGTCTTCAATGTAACTAAAAAGATTAGGCGTTGTTCAGTTAGTGAATTAAAGATAAAACTTAATAGATTATATCTTGAATTGGATTATCATCCTGAAAATGCAATTCCAGATTTCAGATTAAATAACTTTACTAAAAAATACATTAAAAACATGTTAGCCAGGATTATTAGTTTCATAGAAGAAGAAACTGCTGTTGCTTCAAATTATGTCAATTATATGGCTTGGTCAAAAAATCCTTATGAAATAGAACATATTATTTCAAACCATTTTGAAAGGTTTACCGACGAATATGCCAATCAAGAGGATTTTAGAAATCATCGTAATAATATTGGAGCATTGTTGTTACTGCATAAAAGTATTAATGCTAGTTTAAATGATGATACATATGATAAAAAAATACTTAAGTATTGTTCTAATGAAGGAAACATTTACAGTGAATCTTTAGGAGAACAAGCTTATAAGAATAATCCTAAATTCATAAGTTTTGTAAATAAAAATAACTTGTCATTTAAACCATATGATACTTTTGGAAAACAAGAAATCAAAGAAAGAAATGAGTTGGTAGTCCAACTTGTTAAATTGGTATGGAATAATGACATGTTTATAAATTAAAAAGTATTTATTATTTTTATTTTCCGCTATGTATTGGTAGTGATTAGACAAAATTTCCCAATATTTCCATTGAAAATATAGTGGAAAATCCATCTATTTTTTAATTTTTATAGAAATTCACAATTTACAAGAACATATTAATGGTGTTTTAATGTCTAAAATTGCTTTAATTGGTTGTACAAGTAAAAAACAAGACCATACATGTCCTGCGATTGAAATGTATTCCAAATCAAGTTATTTCAATAAGAAATTGAAATACTGTAAAAATGCCAATATAGATATAATATTCATCTTATCTGCAAAATATGGTCTTTTAGATCCAGATACTATTATAGAACCTTATAATGTTTTTCTAAAAAATCAGACTAAAGATTATAAACTGGAATGGAATAAAAGAGTTTTAGAAGATTTGAGAAATAAAACAAACATGGAAAAAGATGAATTCATTATCTTAGCAGGAAATGAATATGTTAAGGATTTATTGGAGTTTATTCCCAATCATTATAATCCAGTAAAAGGATTGGGAATAGGTTATCAATCCTTTTATTTCCAAAATTTTAAATCAGAAATTAATGCTAAAGATTTGAGAAATGAATCAGAAAGATTAAAGATTGAAAACCAACCTGGATTTTATAAATGGTGGGCTAAAAAAGAAGAATTTGATTTAATTTTGGAAAAATTAAATATTGATTTTGAAGATATTAAAGGAGAGATAGAAAAAAGAAACGACTATTATTCCATATATGTGGGAATAGCTGCAAATGAATCCATAAGAGATAGGTTGAATTGGCATGTCAATGATTTACACACTGAATCTAAAGTTAAAAATGGAACATTATCCACATTTAGACAAAGCATTTCAAGCATAATTGTTAATGATCAGTCAAATAAGGAATGCACTGATGAGTTTATTGATAAGTTAAAAATAGAATATTTCACTTTAGACTTGCCTATTAAATCTGAAGAGGCTAAATATAACTTGGAAAAATTTGAAAAATTATTAATGGATACTAACTTGTATGTTTTGAATATTAGGGATAATCATCATTTTTTAGCAAAGCCGATTAAAAAACAATTAAAGGCGCTTAGAAAGAAAGCTAAAGAGAACGGATTGAAAGCTTTTTAGTTAAAATCTTATAAATGCTCTTCAATTTGTAACTAATTTATTATTATTGGACTAATCCTAATCTTTGACCCAATTACAACATCTTCACATATGTTTTTTTTAAAATTATGATTTTCTATTTGCTAGTTTTACCTATATTTTAATTATTAAATAAAAATACATTAATATTATAAAATATAAATATAATTTATATTTTAAAGGGGAAAGATTATGACCAACTTCCAAGAAAAATCTAATTTTATATGGGATATTGCTAATTTATTAAGAGATAATTTTGACAAAACTGATTTTCAAAAAATTATATTACCTTTTACTGTATTAAGAAGATTTGATTATGTTTTGGATTATTCCAAGGATACTATTGTAAAAACTTACGAAAACAATAAGGACATGGATAAGAATGCTCTTCATAACCTTTTAATTAATATTAATGTTGATGAAGAGGGTAATCAAATAAAATTTTACAATTATTCCAATCTTGATTTTGAAAAACTATTGGATGATCCTGCACATATTAAAGAAAATACCCTATATTATGTAGACTCATTCAGTGATAATGTAAAGAACATTTTTGATTATTTTGAGCTTAGAGACTGGATTGATAAGTTACATAATAAAAATCTTTTATATTTATTAATCAAAAAATTTTCAGATACTGATATTGATTTAAGCCCAAAAGCAGTATCCAATCATGAAATGGGAACTATTTTTGAAGACTTGATTAGAAGATTTTCTGAAAGTACAAATGAGGAATCCGGTGAGCACTTCACTCCCCGTGACATTGTTAAATTAATGACAGAACTAATGTTCGTCGATGAGGATTTAGGTGGAAAGGGTATTGTAAAGACCATTTATGACCCTGCTTGCGGAACTGGTGGGATGCTAACAAGCTGTGAAGAGTTTATTCTTGAAAAGAATGTTGAAAAAGAGAATATTTATTTGTATGGTCAGGAAATTAAAGATAGGATTTATGCGCTTTGCAAATCTGACATGCTGATGAAAGGAAAGGATTTTGAGAATATCAAAGGTCCTTCAAGCACTTTGTCTGATGACCAACTTAAAGGAGAAACCTTTGATTACATCATTTCAAATCCACCATATGGTAAAAAATGGGAACAGGATAAAGAGGCAGTCTTGGCTGAGGCTAAACTTGGTGACAAAGGAAGATTCGGTGCCGGAACTCCTGCAATAACTGATGGACAATTATTATTCATACAGCACATGATTTCAAAAATGCATAAGGATAATAAAAAATCAAGAATTGCAGTTATCACTAATGGTTCTCCATTATTCAAAGGTGATGCGGGTCAAGGGGAAACCGAAATCCGTAGAAGAATCTTTGAAAGAGATTATTTGGAGACTCTCATTGCCTTACCTGACAGCTTATTCTTCAACACGAATATTGGGACTTACATTTGGATTCTAACAAACAAGAAATCAGAGGAAAGAAAAGGAAAGGTTCAATTAATTGATGCAAGAGACTATTTTGCTAAAATGAGAAAAAGCCTAGGAAATAAAAGAAACTATATTCCTAATGAACATATTTCCAACATAATTAATCTGTATCATTCCTTTGAGGAATCAGATAAAGTCAAAATATTTGATAATGATGATTTTGGATACACTAAGATAATAGTGGAAAGACCACAGCAATTCAATTATCAAGTCACTGAAGAAAGATTAAACAATCTTTATGGAGTTTCTCAATTTAAAAATCTAGCCATCAGTAAATCAAAGGATTTTGAAATTAAGGAGAAAGAGGAATCAGAAGGAAAACAAAAGCAAGAAGAGATTATAAATGCCCTTAAAGAGATTCCAGCTAAGAAGTATTCTAATTGGAATGAATTTGGAGGGGAAGTCAAAAATGTCTTAGAACCCTTTAATCTTAAGCCAGCATTTATTAAAAATGTTATTTTAGCACTTTCTGAACATGATGATTCTGCAGATTATGTAACCAATAAAAAAGAAGAACTGATTGCAGATCCAAA
>CAMODR010000118.1 GCA_946611495.1 uncultured Methanobrevibacter sp.
GGATTATAATAACTTTAATTCACCAGTTATCTCATCTAAAGCTTCATCCTCATCAGGACCTAAGCCTAAGACAGTAATAGTGGATTCAGGCAATTGAGTTCTGCCAGCATCTGTAACAAGATAGTAATTTATTCCCTTTTCCCTAGCAAGGTCCCTATATTTGAAAAGGTCCTCAAGACTTGGCACTTTCAAGACTACCTTTGCATAAGCCTCATTTTCCCACTTACGCACTTTTTCCTTATCTGCATTCTTATAAGCACCTATTGCAGCATGACAACATTGAGCTGCAATCTTGCCTTTTCCCATCTTCAAATCAGTTCTTACAATCATTACCTGTTTCATTTAAATCACAATAATAAAAAAATTAATTTTAAAAAAAAGATTATTGATTTTAATTATCCAAATTATTAATATTATATTAAACTCGAAATTATTTAAATATAACTTAATGAGAATTTAAAAGAAAATATCAAATAGAATTAAAGAAAAAAATTTAAAATAATTGAAAAATAGAATTTTAAGATTTTAATACATTAAAATTATCACGTATGTATTTTATCATCAAAATTCCAGCAATAATAGAAATTATGAGCATTATATAAGAGATAGGGGCGCTAGCCGCTATAGGTTCAATATGACCAAAATCTGTAAGTATTGTACCAATAAGATTATTCAAGATATGAATAAATATTGGAATTAAAATATTCTCTGTCTTTAAATAAATAATACATAATGCTATAGAGAAGATAAAAGTCACCAATAATCTTCCAAATCCATGAAATGCTGAAAATAAAAGAGAAGTGATAATAACTGCATATAATACACTGATTTTGGAATTTAATTTATTAAATATTATCCCTCTAAATAACAGTTCCTCAACAATAGGTGCGAATATAACTGAAGACAATACACTTAAGAGTAATGTAAATCCGCTATCATAAGAAAGCTGTAGGCCACTTGAAAAACTGGAATCAAATGTTCCAAAGAATGATAAAACAAAGAAACCAAAGAAGAAATTACATATAAATAAGTATAAAGCTTCATTTCTATTTTTTTCTATAAAAATTTCATCTATTCTAGGTTTTAAATCTTTTACTCCTCTAAATAAAAAAAGAAATACTAAAAATATAGCAAATAAAATTGAAAAGTCATGATCTATAATTCCTAATCTGCCAAAAGCTTTACTAAGCATTGAGGATGCTATAAATGCAATAACTAAACCAATTAGAATTTCTAAAAGGGAAAATGATTTCAATCGATCATTTAAATTTATTATACTTTTGTCCATTAAAACGCCACCACAAATAATACCACAAATAATTAAAATATTATTTAATTGCTATTAATTAAATATTTCTACAAAAATCTTTTTTTATACAAAAGACTATACTAAAAGACCAGACTACACAAAATTATTATAAACTATTAAAAACAAACTATATTTATTATAAATTATTAAGGATAATAATTATTCCAATAAACTATTAAAACATTATATTTATCAAAAAATTATTTAGGATTAATAATTATTCCAAATTAACAATACTTATATTATTATTTAGAGGATATGGAGATAAAATGAGCAGAATTTCTATTTTAGACAAGGACAAGTGTCAGCCAAAGAAATGTAATACTGTATGCATGCACTACTGTCCTGGCGTACGTATGGATGAAGATACAATAGTAATTGATGAACAGACAAAAAAACCATTGATTTCTGAAGAATTATGTTCTGGATGTGGTATCTGCACCAACAGATGTCCATTTGGAGCAATCAGTGTTATTAACTTACCTGAAGCATTAGATGACCCTATTCACAGATATGGGCAAAATGCTTTCGAACTATTCGGTTTGCCAACCCTTAAAGATGGAACAGTTCTTGGTCTTCTCGGACAAAACGGTATAGGAAAATCAACAATCATGAGAATATTATCCGGAGAGCTTATTCCAAACCTTGGTAACTATGAAGAGGAAGCAAGCTGGGACAAGGTCATAGACTATTATAAGGGTTCAGCTCTTCAAAATTACTTTAAGTCACTTCAAGCAGGAGAAATCAAGACAATCCACAAGCCACAAATGGTAGATCAACTCCCAAAAGTCGTTAAGGGAAATGTAATGGGCTTATTATCAAATGTGGATGAAAGAAACAAGCTTGATGAGATAGTGGACGACCTTGACTTGAAAAACGTTCTTGAAAGAGACATGCAAAACTTAAGTGGTGGAGAGCTTCAAAGAGTTGCAATTGCTGCTACAGTTCTTCGTGAAGGTGATTTCTACTACTTCGACGAACCAACATCATGGTTAGACGTTCGCCAAAGGCTTAACGCTGTAAAAGTAATCCGTTCCCTTGCTGAGGCAGGCAAATCTGTCCTTGTAATTGAGCACGACTTAGCTACACTTGATGCTATGAGTGACAATGTTCACTTATTATATGGTCAACCTGGAGGATACGGAGTAGTTAGTGGAAATAAAGGTGTTAGAGTAGGAATCAATGCATACATTAACGGATTCTTGCAAGAAGAGAATGTCAGAATCAGAAAAACACCAATCGAATTCAGCATTCGCCCTCCAACTCCAGAAGATGATGGAGAAGTCTTAAGTGAATACAGCGACCTTAAAAAGGAATACGATGGATTTACCCTTGAAGCAGAAGCAGGTAAAATTTACCATGACGAGATAGTCACTGCATTCGGTTCAAACGGTATAGGTAAGACCACATTTGCAAAAATCCTTGCAGGAGTTGAAAAGGCAACAAGTGGAGACATTTTAGAGAAAGTTGAAATTGCATATAAGCCACAGTACATTGTTTCTGACTTTGATGGAACTGTTCAAGAGTTTTTATTCAGCAATGCACCAACTTACGGTTCTAACATATTCAACAGTGAAATTGGAAAGCCATTGGCTTTAGATGATTTGCTTGATAAAAAGGTTAAGAAATTAAGTGGTGGAGAACTTCAAAGACTAGCAATAGCTGTAACATTATCACAAGATGCTGAAATCTATCTTTTCGACGAACCGACTGCATTTTTAGATGTAGAGCAAAGGTTAGTAGCTGCAAGAGTTATTAGAAAACTTGTAGAAAGCAGAAATGCAGCATCACTTATTGTAGACCACGATATAGTATTTATTGACTACATTTCAGACAGAGCTATGGTATTCAAAGGAGAGCCTGGTTTAAACGGTATCGCTTCCAAGCCAACTGACCTTAGAACTTCTATGAACCAGTTCTTAGGAGATCTTGACATTACATTTAGAAGAGATAAGGAAACCAAACGTCCTAGAGTAAATAAATACGATTCATTCCTTGATAGAGAACAAAAAGAACAAGGAGAATACTATTACTTAAAAGAATAATTAAAAAGCGATTAAGGACAAGTTTTATTAAAAAACTTGTCTAAAATTTTTTTAAAAAAATATATTATTCGTAAAAATACGAATAAATATGGATTAAAAATTATTGTGATAAAAAATAAGAAGAAATAATAAAAAATAAATAAAAATGATAAAAAATAAATAAAAATGATAAAAAATAAATAAAAAAGAGAAATAAACTAAATAATAAATTATTTAGTTCTTAAAGCTTCAACAGCAAGTACAAACTCACGAGCAAATACTTTAACCTTTTCAGGATCAATTGAATAGCTAACCCTAAGATATCTGTCACCAAAGGTATTACTTGTATAGGAACCTTGTCTGGTGAAGACTTTCTTCTCAATCAAATAGGAAGACATATCCTCAGGATCGATTCCAGCACCTGACAAATCAATTCCCATCATATTTGCACTAGACGGATATACCGGCAAGAAAACACCTTCACACTGGTCAACTGCCTCTTTAATAATCTTCTGATTTTCAAAAGTGGTATCTCTAACTCTATCAATCCACTCATCTTTAGTCTTTAAAGCAGCAAGTGCACCAGCTTGTGCTACCATGCTTGTACCTACATCATTAATGATTATGCTTTTAACAACATCAATAACTTCTTGGGAAGATATGATTGCTCCTAACCTTAAACCTGCCATACCAAATATTTTAGAGAAACTGTAACAAGTTATAGTATTATTTGGCGCATATTTAGCGGCAAGGGTGTGTTTTTGAGCAAAATCCCTATAAGTTACATCATGCAATAAGAATAAGTCATTTTCTATAGCAATTTCAGCAAATTCCTTGATTTCCTCTTCAGTGTAAGAGCTTCCAAGAGGGTTTAATGGATCGATTAAAAGAATTACTTTAGTATTTTCATCCATATTTTCTCGAACAAGTTGAGGAGTTAACTTATAATTGTTCTCTTCACTATAAATCTCAACTGCCCTTACTTCTGTAGCGAATCTGCTTGCAAAGTTATCGATAATAAGATATCCAGGATCAGGAGTTATTACATTATCTTCAGGTGCTAAAACGGCATTCATGGCCAAGTATAAAGATTCAGTTGCACCTGCATTAACATATATGCTTAAGTCTTCTAAGCCCAAATCTTTTAAGATTAAAGATTGGAGTTCTGTAAATCCTTCTGGAGGTGGGTACTTACAGTATTCATCACTTTCAATGCATTCAATCATAGCATCATGCACTTTCTGATTGTGACCAATATGCAATTCATTTGTATTTTGACCCATCCAAATCATTTCTTTATCATCAAAAACAGCTTCAAAGAACTGGTTTGCAGATTCATAACCATCAGGAATAATTTTAGCTGCTTTTGCATATTTTTTCTTTTGGATCATCACTAACAAATCCTTTCAATTAATTAAAAATAAATAATAAAAATTTTAATAAAAATGTCTTGAAAATAGTATTTTGTTTATTTAAACAAAAATATAGCCTAAAACTATAATGAATTTTCGAACATACAACATTATATAATATATTAAAAGATACATATAAAACTATTTATAAAAAGGCTAGTGCAGATAAAATAATAGACAAAAACATACATTATAACTAAAAAAATTATTAAATTAATAAAAAAAAGTATTAATATTAGAAATTATCATAAAATCCGACTAAAAAAAATAAAATGAAGAAATTAAAAAAAGAAATAAAAAATGCTGAAAAAGAAATAAATAAAATAAAAAAATAAATAAAAAAATGTTAAAAAAGAAATAAAAAAAATAAAAAAATAAATAAAAAAATGTTAAAAAAGAAATAAAAAAAATAAAAAAT
>CAMODR010000119.1 GCA_946611495.1 uncultured Methanobrevibacter sp.
CTATTTTTTTATTACTAAATTTAATTAAAAACTATTTTATATTATTAAAAATATAAATAAATATACTATATAAAATAATGGCAATTTTAGTTATTTTTGGGATTATTCAAGTAAATGGTTTATTATCTAAATCATATTTTTGAATCGAATAACTGTTGTCATTTTTAATATTGTAATTAATGTATAATTATTAAAATTTACCAATAATTCTATTAGTAAATACTAAATTATTTTAATGATTATTTGATTTTATTAAAGAAAGAGGCAAGCCTATGCTAATAAAAATTAATGGAGAAGATGTGAATATTCCTGAAGGGTCTACCATTAAGGACGCTATTGAAATTTCAAATGCTCCTTACACTAAAGGCAGTATCGTTTGTCTTATAAAGGGAGAAAGCGAAATACAAAGCAATATCCTTAAGTATAAGATAAAAACACCTAAAGGAAGTATTCTCATTGAATTAGAAGTTTCTGAAAAATCTAAACCTTTAACTGATTTTTTCAAGGAAAATTATTCCAAGTTCATCTCTAATAATGTTCGCTGGGAATCATCTAATGAAGTTGCTATCGGTCCGGTTATCTCTAATTTTGAACCTTCTCATGATGAGTTCAATTATTTTGATAATGATGTCCTAATCAGCTTATCCGGATTCTCTAAGGAGGCAACTCACATAATCTTTGTTAAGGATGACCACTCAAATGTATATGGTGTTCCTAAATACAGTGACCGTGGAGTCTTTGCAAGGGTTATAGGTGGAAGAAAAACTTTATTCTCTTTAACATCTGATGATGAGATATTGGATATTCAACCTGTGATTGAGCGCAGCACTGTAAAGGACAGTACTGGCGGATCCAATCTTGATGAAGTTTTAGAGGAAGGAAATCAGTTATTTACCTATGTTCTTTTTGAACCTAATCCAAGGTCTCCAGCATCTGTAGAGCATTTATTCTCTTTAATTAGAAATGACAGGATTCAAGTCAATTTCGAATCCAATTCCTTTGTAGGTTTCTATGAATTGACTGGATTGACTAAAGAGAAGGAAGAAATTACAGAACGTAAGAGAGGAACTGTAACATTAAGAAATGACGGTAAAGGTAAAGGTAGAGTTTATGTTTATAGGGAAGATAGAGTGAGAGCAGAGACTCACACAAACATTGCAAAAGTCAAACAGGGAATGGAACTCTTTGACATTGCAAAGGAAGGGGACTTCATTACAGTCAGAAGTGACCCTGAAAGAATCATGCTTATGATGATGAGTCAGAAGGATGCTCATGACTATCTTGAAAATTTAGGCGTTAATCATATAAGAACTGGTCTTGAAGATGATGATGCTATTATTGTAAGCCAAGAACCTGAATTTACCATTAACATTTTGGAAAATAAGGAAGTCACTACCTTTGGTTTAGCCAGTGATGAGTTGCTTAAGGTTAAATTGACTGATGATGCTCCAAGAACTAGATGGTATCTTGAAAAAATCACTGGATTGGCAGAAAAGCCTGTCGGTACCTTAAAGGTCTACTTTGCTGTGCCTGATATGAATCTCTTCATGTTTAATGGTGATGATAAGGAGTCTAAAGGTTTGATTCCTGAAAACACCCCTACAGATAAGATGGAATCTGGTGAAATAGGAATTACAAACATGTCTCGTAAGAATTTAGGTTTAATCGGTATTAGAACTGCTGACAGCACTGATTTTGGACCTACCGGTGAGCCATTCTCTGCTACTAACGTTGTAGGTAAGGTTGTTGGAAATATTGAAGGCTTAAATAAGCTTAAAGATGGAAGTACTCTTTATATTAATGAAGTTTATGATGATGAGATGGAGGAATGATTATGCCTGCAAATTTATGTATAACTCCAGATTTAGGCAAAGAGGACATGGATCCTGAAGTTTCAACAAGGATGATTATTTTAAGTTCTAAAGCTAATGTAAGTGAAAGTGAAGTAGTGAATTTCTTGCATATGTTGAATTTGCCACTTACCATTAAATGGACCTGTTATGGGGCTATGATTAGTGGAAAGGACAAATATGTTAAGCAAGCTATAAAAGAGCTTCGTAAATTAGATCCTTATGGAATTTTCACTAAGGAAAGAGGTTTTGCTCCAGGGGATCCTAGAAGATGCAGAGGCCATAGGTATGGGCCTAGGGAAGGATTCCACCAAATGGAAAAGGAATTCAGAATTCTTGATTATGTTGGAGAAGCTTTAAGAAATCCAAGGGAAGTTGAAATCGAGAAAAAAGAACCTGTTTCTGTGGATTACTTTAAAGAAGCTTTAGAAAGTTCTTTAAAAGAAGAATCTAACAATTCTTCAGATGAAAATAAAAGTGAGGACGATAAAGAATAGGAAAACTTTGATATGGGATTTAGATTTGATTATTTTATCATTGGAATGATGATTAAATAAAAAATAATTATTTTATTATTAAAAGATTGTTTAAAGTTTTCTTAGATTATTATTATGAGGATGATATTATGGTAAAAGTAGCTATTTATCCACCAAATTCATTGATTTTAGCTGACTTGATTGAGAGAAAAGGTCATACTCCTTTGGCTCTCCAAAAACAAATTAGACAAAAGATTAAAGATCCGGAGATTGATTCTCCTCCAATGAACATTACAGAGGAAGATCCTATTAAAGGATTAAAGTATGCAGCTATTGAAGTGCCTTCCGGTGTAAGGGGAAGGATGTCTATCATTGGACCACTTATAGATGCTGCTGAAGCTGCAATCATTGTAGATGGCGCTCCATTTGGCTTTGGTTGTGTAGGATGTGCAAGAACAAATGAATTATCAATTTTCTGTTTACGTAAAAAGGACATACCTGTTTTAGAGGTTGTCTATCCTTCTGATGAAGATGAAACCATGCTTATGGTAAATCAGATAATGGACTTTTTAGATTCCTTGCCTGGTGGCGGAGGAGACTTGGAAGGAGAAGGAAATGTTCTTGGTGAAGGTTCCGAAGAGAATTTAGGAGGGCAGTAAGATGGTAAAGATTGCATTAGTTTCCTGCGGTACAGAATATAGTGGTGTCCAAAAGGAAATTGAAAAGGCAGCTCTTAAGTTTGGAGCTGAAATAATTCTTCCTGAAATTGATTTAGATTATATTAATGAAGCTTATGAGAAATTCGGTTTCTCTGCTCAAAGTTCAAGCTTAAAGCTTATGATTGCAAGGGCTATGTCTATTGTTGAAGGCAAATGTAAGCCTGATGCAGTATTTATCGCTACTTGCTTTAGATGTGCTGAAGGAGCACTTGTAAGAAATGAAGTAAGACGTTTTATCCAAAATAACACTCGTATTCCAGTAGTTACTTATTCTTTTACTGAAAGAACAAAAGCTGATGAGTTATTTATCCGTATGGAAGCATTGGCTACAACTGTAACTCGTAGAAGTATTCTTGCTCGTGAAAAGCAAGAAGGACTTACACTTGGTCTTGACTCTGGTTCAACAACTACTAAAGCTGTTCTTATGGAAAACAACAAGGTTATCGGTACTGGTTGGACTTCCACAAAGGACATTATCGAATCTGCTCAAACTGCAGCTGCTGAAGCATTTGAAGGCACTGGATACAATTGGGATGATGTTGAGGGTATAGGAACTACCGGTTATGGTAGATTCACTATGGGTCAGGAATTCGGCGCTGAACTTATCCAAGAGGAATTGTCTGTAAATGCAAAAGGTGCAGTATATCTTGCAGACTGTCAAAAAGGCGAAGCTACTGTGTTAGATATTGGTGGTATGGATAACAAGGTTATTACTGTAAATAATGGTATTCCTGATAACTTCACTATGGGAGGTATCTGTGCAGGTGCATCTGGTAGATTCCTTGACATGACTTCCCGTAGATTAGATGTTGACATTACCGAGCTTGGCCCTCTTGCAGTCCAAGGTGACTGGAGAAAGGCTATGCTAAACTCTTACTGTATTGTATTCGGTATTCAAGACCTTGTTACAACCCTTGCTGCTGGAGGTTCTAAAGCAGATGTTGCTGCTGCAGCATGTCACTCTGTATCTGAGCAAGTTTACGAACAGCAATTACAGGAAATTGACATTCGTGAACCTTTAATTCAAGTGGGTGGAACCAGTTTGATTTCCGGTCTTGTTGAGGCAGTCAGTGAAACCTTAGGTGGTATTGAAGTAATCGTGCCAGAATACTCACAGCATATTGGTGCTGTAGGTGCAGCATTGCTTGTATCTGGTATGGGTAATAGACATGAATAAATAATTTATTAGTTGATAAAATAATTATCCGCTCTTTTATCTTTAAAGGAGGGATTATTATAATTATCTACTTTTTATTTATCTTTAAAAGAGTGATTTTATGTATATTGAATCAAATGACCCAGATGGGGCAGAAGTCTACGATATGATCATTAGGCAAATTTTCCAAGACTTGGTCTTGCCTCCTTCTATAGATGATATGCGCGCTTACGTTAATCCAAATGAGGTCTGTTTCATTATGGCAATTAAAATGAGAAAGACTTCTCAACATATTACCTTAAAGGAAGTTGCTAAAGTAAGCTATGAGGCAGATGATGATACCACTGTTGTATTGATTGACAATGAGAACTATCTTCCAAATATCTTAAGGGTTCTCTGGAAAGAAAATGGTAGGGAAAACGTTCATCAGCCAAGCAGATATGTTATTCACATGAAAGGACAGCATGAAGTCTCTGACCTTGTAGTGGATGACCCTCATGAAAACTTGAAAAGAAGGATTTATGATGCAATATTCAGAATAGTTCCTGAAGGATTTAAGATCATAAGAGACTTGTCTGAGGAAGATATTGTCTGTGTTGTGGCTACTGATGAGCTAATCAAGGATGAATGGATTGAAAAGGCTAAAGGATATATGGTTGAATTGAATACTCCTAAAACTTGGGATTAATCTTCAATCTTCTTCTTTTATTTTCATAATCCTTTATATTTTTTTAATATTTATTTAATTCATTTTTAAAGATTTTATTAAATTAATCTTTAGAATTTTTATTATTTATTTGAATGTTTTAAGATTTTTTCTCTTTTAAAATTATTTTTTTAAAACAGTTCGTAATTATCTTAAAATTTGTTCGTATTTAATAAAAATAAATAGAAATGCTTAAATACTAGTATTTTAATAACAATAGTTATAACCAATTTGAAGTCATTAATTAATCAATT
>CAMODR010000120.1 GCA_946611495.1 uncultured Methanobrevibacter sp.
TATACTCCTGCCATTTAGGTGATGACAATTCTGATATAGTCTACATTACTTATGTCCTTCCAGAAGATGAGGATATAGATGATGGAGTTAATCCTGTAGACACTATTTTAAAATCATTGGCTGAAGTAAATGACTAATCTTTTCTATATTTTCTTTTTTTATTTGTTTTTTTAGTTTTTTAGTTTTTTTTCTTTTCTATTTCATTTTTTTTAGTTTAATTTTTATTTTCATTCTTTTTTCTTATTTTTTTTATTTCACTTTCTTTATTGCCCTATTACTAATTTAGCTATTGTTTTTTTAATTAAGTATATAAAAAAATAAAGCAATATAAGATATTATGGATTATCAGAATGTCTTAAATTGCAAAAGCCATAATGAATTTAGAGACTGGCTTATAGAAAATCATAATAAGGAAAAGGAATGCTGGATAAGCTGTAAGAGAGGAAAGATAGAAGAAGGAGTCTTTTCATACATTGATGCAGTCTACACAGCACTCTGCTTTGGCTGGATCGATTCAACCTATGGATTGATAGATGGAGTTCGAATGCAGAGATTCTCTCCAAGGAGAAAAAACAGCAACTGGTCTGAGCTTAATAAGGAGCGCTGCAGATGGCTTATAAAAAACGACCTTATGATGGATAGCGGATATGAAACACTTCCAGACCTTGATGAGCAATTTAAGATAGATGATGATATTTTAGAGGCCTTAAAGAAAGACGAAGAAGTTTGGAGAAACTTTGAAAACTTTCCAGACCTTTATAAAAGAATAAAGATAGGCAACATTCAAAAGTATAGAAGTAGCAGTGAAGACTTTAATAGAATGCTTTCAAATTTCATCAAGAAGACAAAGGAAAACAAGATGGTCGGTAACTGGAACGATTATGGAAGGCTTTAATAATTGCTTCTATAGTTACAATGATCTATTCGGAGGATGCCATCAAGGCGAAGCAGACTCATTATTAAGGGTAATTGTAGTTCAAGGATTTGGATCAATATTTGACATCCTTATATACCTTAAGACAAAGAATGTGGCTGCAAGCTATGCAACTCACTTGCTATTTGATATAGTACCTGATTTAATGGGATTGATATTTTAATTCCTATAGATGCACATTATTATAATTATGTGATTTTGATAGAGAATTAATTAAATTGATTATTCGATTAATATTTTACTTATTTTTTATTGTAAGTATTATGATTATTGATTGGAATTTTAATTATTTCAATGGATTTTTTCCATCTATTTTTTTCTTTTAATTGGTTTTATTTTCCTCTTTCTAAAGAAATTTATATTTAAAATGTAAACCTTTATATGTGACGAATGTCTTTTTACTATTAAGAACAAGTAAAAAACTTATCAAACTATTTATTTTTTATGAAATTTTTGTTCAGTTATTAATTTACATACTTTTTTTCTAAACAATTGGTGATTATTATGAAATTGATATTATTAAAAAGACAAAGTCACGACAGGCCAGACATTGACGATTTATATAGGATGCGCGCAGAGCTTGAGGACTTTCTAAATGAGGAAGTCGATTTTAATGACAAAACATGGAGAGAAAACCTTAAGACCATTCTTGATTTTCAGGACTCTAAAGGCAGCTTTAATCTTTTAGACTCATATGAGATTCCAAGCGATTCAAGGGTAGACTTTTCTCATATGCCTACATACATATGCTCTGCTATCCTTATGAAGGCATTTATTATGGATCCTAAATCATTTGATTATGAATCAGAACTTTCTAAAGGCCTTAAAATGTCATGTGCAAGAGGATTGACTGGCCACGGCTATGATTCTCTTAAAGGCCAGATTGATGCTTTAAAGATATTTGAAAAAGGCCACATTAGGGAATTCATTGATTTATATCCGAACCTTTGCGGCGAATTCACTGAGATGATAGCCGAAATAACTGATATGTTTTCTTTAAGAGAATCTGAAGGCAATTTTACAGGCTCATGGGGTGAAAGCTATGAGGAGGATATAAAGGCCATAAATGAATACTTTTCAAATAGAAATGTATTTGTCTATGGAACACTTATGAAAGATGAAGGCAATCACGGCTTCCTTAAGAGTAGTGAATTCATCTCTAAAGGTGTTATTTCAGGATACGACATGTATGATGTAGGATGGTATCCTGCTATCGTTCCGGGAGATGGGATGATTGTTGGAGAGCTTTATCAAGTTCCAAAAGAGGACATGCCTTCAATTGACATGCTTGAGGGAGAGGGAGACCTCTATAAAAAGAACTGTGAAATTATAAAAATGAATGGAGAGAAGGCTCTTGCATTCGTTTATGTTTATTTATATGACGTTTCAGACCTTGAGCCGATAGCATCATGGAAGGAGCATGTATGGTACGTTTCCTATGGAAGCAATATGCTTTTTGAAAGGTTTAGATGCTATATAGAAGGAGGCTCTTATAAGGGCAGTAAGCCTAGAAAGCCTTGCAGGGATCAGTCATTGCCGGCAGCACAAAAAGCTATTGAAATACCATATGACATGTACTATGCAGAGCATTCCTCTTGGGGTGGTGGCGGTGTTTCATTCCTTGATACAAGTGAAAATGGACACGCCATGGGAGTTGCTTATCTTGTTACAAGAGAGCAGTTTGATCATATTGGAATGGAGGAGAATGGTGGATGTTGCCCTGATGGGCTTGTTGGGTGGTATAAGGATATAATTGACCTTGGCATGATGGATGGCTTTGAGGTGAAGACCGTTACAAATAATCTCTTAATGGATTATAATGATCCAAGTCAAGATTATTTGGACACCCTACATGAGGGGATAAGAGAAAACAGGCCAGAAATGTCTGATGGGGATATTGAGAATTATCTTATGGCTTGTATAAGGTAATTCTATAATATTTCACCTTTTTTTTTAAAAATAAATAATTTAATTATTGAATTTTATCTTTTTTTTTTTAAAAATAAATAATTTAATTATTGAATTTTCTCTTTTTTTTAAAAAGGAAATGAAATATAAAAGTTTTCTTTAGAAGGCTGATTCATCTATTCCAATCCTAAAGAATCCAATAAATCTTTTCCTTCTTCTTTAATGGCTTTTATAGCTTCATTGCAATTATTTATATAAACCTCATCATCAATACTTATGGCTTGCTCCATATTTCTGTTTAAAAAATCTAAAGAAATGTCATATAATGTGCCAGACTGGGCCAAATAAAAATTATAAAAGTTATTGAAGTCAAAATTCAGCAGGAAATTTTCATAAAACTCAATCCATGCATAGTCTTTTAGATACTTAATTCCTTTATTGCTAAGAGAGAATATGGGATTTGTTTCAACAGCATTGTCATTGAGCCTGTCTATCAATTCCTGCTTTTTGCCTGAAAGCCTTAAATCATTTTCCCTTAAAATTTCTTTCAAGTCCTCTAGTTTATAAACTGAAGAATAGTCATTCCAATCCTTGGAATCAATAATTTTCAAATAATCTTCATCTGAGAGGAATTGGACAAATGAATCAAAAGACATTCCGCATTCAAGCTCTATATTTTCCTTCATCATCACGTAATCTTCCCATTCTACAATGGCAGACAAGACCCTAAAGATATCCAGATCATAGCTTATAGCATCATCATATTCTCTAAAAAGAAAATCGGCATCAATGTCAGCATCTTCTGCAGCATCAATAATTAGTTCTGCAAATGAAGATAAATCATCCTCTTTATATGCATCTTTAAAACGCTTTAACAATTCTTCATCTTCATTTATAATTTCCAACAGCTTTATCATTTGGGATTTTTCATCTTCATCCACATTCAAATGATTAAAATCATCCAATTTAATATTAGCTAAAATTAAATCCAAAATTCCATCTTCCAAATTTTTACGAGCATGATCGAAATCACCATCTTCCAATTTTTTAAGAGAATTCTGGAAATCATCATCTTGCAATTTCTTTTCGAAATCAAATTTCGAATCCAATCTTTCATTGCTCTCTGTGGCAACTAGATGAATCATTCTTGGAATTAATTCATAGCCTTCGACAAATCCGTTCTTATAGTCTTCCCTAAGTATATCCCTTATCTCAATGGCTCTGTCATGGTCAAAAACGCCTTCTTTAATCAATCCTTCCATATATTCGCTTAATGATTCTCCATCACCAACTATAGTATCATAATCAAATATGCTCTGTGGCAAATTATCTTCTGTCTCTTCAATAATCCTCTCTATCTCTTGAATATTCTGATTAATGCATTTTCTTAAGTCATTGAAGTGAGTGTCATTTAAATGCTTGGATAAGCCATATTTCTTAAAGTCATTTCTGTTCATGACGCTATAAAATAGGCGATTATCATCCACGTAAAATGAGGAATTGATCTTCAAGTCAAAAAATGGGGAGAAATAAAAGTCTTCGAAATCAAAAAAGCTATCGTCAGTGCATAAGGCATCGTCATATGAAAATGCAAATTCAATGGAACTCACCACTATGCCGTCTTTAAGTTCTGCTGCAAAGCCCTCTTCCATCATTTCCTTTACCATATCCCTTCTGGCAAGATAAATGCATGGATTGCTTCCAGAATTGCACATAAAGTACAGCTCCCTTATGAAAAGATTATATTTTCTGAATTTAGGCATTATGTAAATTTCATTCAAGATAGTCTTATTGCCATAGTTTTCATACATTGCAAAGCCCACAACCTTTTTTTCATATAGAATCTCCCTAAAGAAGTCACCATAAGGCCTTTCAAAGATATGGTTTTCTTTTTTAATCGCTTTTTTGATGTATTTATAATTGCCTAGAATGTTTTTCAATTCTATATACATGTCTTCCTGCTTGCAGTAAATAAGGGTTCCTACTCCATTCTCTCTTGTGATATACTTATTTTTTGCCATGTTTATCCCCATTAACTTATTATATATTTAAATTAAATCAACACTTTTATACTTATTATATATTTAAATTAAATCAACACTTTTATACTTATATATTTATTTTTTTTAATAAATTTTTTTTTTTAAAAAGTTCTTTTCATCATCCTATCCCATATGCAAGTTTATAAATTTTTCTTAATTCATCATCAATTGCATCAAAATAGATTCAGTTGATGATTAATATATCCATTGGTTGATGATTAATTTTTTAAAACCATTTAAATTGCTTATTTTTTGATTTAAAGAATTTTAATT
>CAMODR010000121.1 GCA_946611495.1 uncultured Methanobrevibacter sp.
AAAAGAAAAAATAAAAAGAATCGAAAAAACTAGTAAAAATATAAAATAAAAAGAATAGAGAAATAAGTAAAAAAAGAAAAAAAGCAAAAGAAAATGAAAATTTATTCCTATGCCATATTTTGTAAACCATCAATAATTGGTTTTATATTATCCCTATGTAAACCATAAGCGATTTCATCATCTTCAATGCCCGCATAACCTCTAGAACCACTGCATGCTAAAGTAGCATTAGGTTTTCCAGTTACATAAGGTCCGCTAACTGCATCTGCACATAATGATTGAATTCCAGCAAATTTAGCTTCAAACATTTCTCCACTGTTGTAGACAATAGCTTGTGTAACTTTCATGCCAAATTTAGGATTAGTTATGATAACAACAACATCAGGTGCAAAATTAGCCTTTTCCAATGGAGCATATACTAAACCATAGCTTTTTTCATCTTTTCTGGATATATTATCCAAAACGCTTTTTGCAGTTTCTACAGATTCAAATCTGCCTAAGGTATAGTAAAATTCCCCAGATGCAATTTTAGGAGGAAGTTCAGTCAATCCCATTGCAGAAGATCCACCAGTACATTTTTGCTCTTCAGCAGTTGAGTAGAATGAGTCTCCTTTACTTGCTTTTGCAATCATTTCACAATGTCTTAAGGATTCATCAATCTTTTCAATGCCTTCAGGAACTTCATCTTCTCCATTAATGAACTTGACAGCAACAGGCAATCTTGTCAATTCAAGCTCATCAATAAGAATCTTAGAATAATTTGCATTTTCTCCAATATCATAGTCCATAGAATCACCATCATTTTCTTAACTTAATTATATATTTTTGTATCATACTATATTAACATTATGAATTATTATTCATTATCAAAAAATATTGAATAAATTAAAAAAAAATAAAACAAACAGATTACCATTTAAGGAATTGTAAATGGAACTTTGCTTTTATCATCATCACTCTTTTTCTTTTTATTGCAGAATGTTCTAAAGTCACAAGCAGTACAGGTTCTTAACTCTGCATCAGCTCTCCAAGCATCTTTAATGCTAGAACCATTTAATTCCTTTATCATAGAGCTTTCTATCTTATTAACTACCTCATCAAACTCAAGCAATGAATCTTCAATTAAGTCCTCTTTGATATTCACTATCCTAATAGACCGATCCATCTTAAACTTATCAGACAAATCCCTATGAATTGGCAAGTCTTCTTTTTCATTCCATTGGTTTAATAATGTCCAATCCTCTTTTGATATTGAATCAATAGGAATGTCTGACTTATTATTTCTTAAATCTTCCCTAATGGCAACTAAGTCTCCAGTAGATGGAACTAATTCATTTAAATAGAAAATTATACCGCATATAACAGGCTTGGCATCCTCTTGCATAGACCTAAGCCAAGCATATGTTAAAATCTGCCATTCATGTTGAATCCAAGTCTTATAATCTTCCAATGAACTGTTTTCATTTATAGAATCATCATTCAACAAATGAATATTATTCTTATCCAAATCTTTCTTATTTGGAGCACAAGGCCTTCTCATTCCCTTATAATCTATGATAATCTCATATTCCTCATCAGGGAATCTTTTTAGGATATCATTAAACTCCTTATCATTTGCCAAATATTCTAAAATCTTATTGACATCCTTATTAGATGAAGTATCGTCAATATTTGAATTCTTAAAATCATCTATATCATCAGAGGATACTACTAAAAAACTGTCTAATGTTTGCTGAAATGAATTTCTTTTAGAATTATTGCTTATTTCATTATCTGAAGATTTTATCTCATCATTACTTGAATCAAGCTCATTTTCCACATCATTATTTTTATCATTGATTATAGAAGAGATCTCATCTAACTTTAATGAGCTTAATACATCTATTACACCATTTATTGAATAATACTCTGATCTTGCATTTCCATCCTCATCCAAAGGCATATTACGAATACCTTTTATCAAGACTTCAGCATCCTCAATTAAAGGAAAGAGGTGAGGTCCCCATATGTTAATTGACCTATCTACCCTTGCACTATACATATTCTCCTTTGGACCATAATTATTTACATAATCATTAGGAGGATTAAGTCCCTTAACCTTTAATCTCTTAGTGATGATATCCTCAATTGGCTTTATTTCCTCTTCCCAATCCCAAGGAAAAGTTTTCTTATCTGAAGAGTTATTCCATTTCAAATAAGCTTCTTCCATAACTCCATGAATGAATTCTCCAAACCACAATTGGATAGGCATTGATGGAGGAAGATTTCCCTTATTCTGATAGCGATACTGTAGATTACATGTGAGAAATGATAATAAATCTCCAGTTAAGCTATATTCTGGAATAATATACTCTTTAGAACGTGTTGATAACTTCATTTTTACACTCCTAATAAAATATTATTTTTAATTCATAAAGTATTTATATAACATAGTAATTTTAAATAAGTAAAAATATATTAGCTTAAATCAATCAAAACATGAAATGAAAATTATTAGAATCTTGAATAATTTAACAATCATTTAATAAAAATATTAAATAAACTTAATATATTTTAGTCAAAATAACGGCTGATTAAATTAAATAAATATCATCAAAGCCTATAAATTCTTCCTCCCTATTCCAACCTAATGCAACATTAGGTATCTTATGCAATTTATCTTTTGTCTTATATCCATCAATATTCGGATTTAATCCAACCAGCAATAAAACATCCTTAGCTCTTGAGAATGCAACAAAGTATAGCCTTGTCAAGTCATCGAATGCCCTATCCTTTGAGTCTCTTCCGCTGGCTCCTAAAGAACTGTACTTACGTATTCTATCCTGTATCAATGAGGACTTATCTGGCTTTTTAGGAAATCTTAAGTTGGATTCTCTAACGGTATTCTTTTTAAATCGAGACCCTACATCCACAATTACAAGAGGAAACTCCAATCCTTTGGATTGGTGAATTGACATGATGTTTAATCTGTTTGGAGGAACGATTTCAAATAGGTTCTCATCGATTTTCACTCCGCCAGTTGCTATAGGAACAAAAATATTCATTAAAGCCTCATTGATAGAGGCTTCCTCATCCTCTGCTGATGTGAATAGAATATTAGAGGAATATTTATTAAAGAAACTTGTCTGATTGATTGTTTGGGTAATCGCCTTAAGATAAACGACTCCCTCATCATCATTTTGGAAATCCTCAAGCCAAGTGACTAACTTATATGCAAGTTCCATTAGGCTAGCCTTTTTAGGCCATTTCAGGTTTTTAGAGTCTATAGAATTAAAAGGCTGTCTGACTTGCCAATGAATAATAAAGTCCTCAAGGGAAATAGGACTGTGTGGCCCGGGATTTTTTTCCTTAACATATGACTGTGCCTTTTTCCTCCATAATGCCATATTGCGTGTAGCAAGACGAGGCAATTTCTTATATTTGTTTTGATATGTTGAACTTGGATCTATGCACTCAAGCATCAAACCACAGAAGACTGCAACAGATTCTATATCCTGCAAGTCCTGGCCTCTTGGATTGAATACCTTAATCGGATGTCTAAGCTTTTCCAAACGCTTTTTAAGTATGAACGGGAATTTTCGGCTGCTTGCAGTAACCTCTTTAGGAGAATATGTCAAGAATGCTATATCTTCAGGAGAACCTGATTCCTCATCAAGTTCTATGACTATGCTTTCCTCTTTTTGAGCAAGCTCAAAGCCTGATTTCTTAAAATCCTCTAAAGCGGTTTCACTTTCTGAATTAAGAGTCTTATTAATATCCTTATTCAAGACCCTTCTGACTTTACGCTTAACCTTTCCTTTTCTGTTCAATTCATCCAAAAAGAGAGCCAAATCATTTGCAAGGAGCTCCTCACTATTTCTAAACATTCCAAGAATTGGAATCTTAGGAGTTTCTATTTTCTCTGGATTATCACTATCTTCAGAACTGATGCTTTCAGGATAAATAATCTTAGGCTTTTCCTTTACACGGGCATCTTGATAATCATCATCCAATTCAACAAAATCATTACATAAGTCAATGATATTACTGCTTGAGCGATAATTAGTCTTTAGATTAACTTCTCTTGCTTCTATACCTATTCTGCTTACCCTTTCAATGAAATCAGTGAATAAGTCAACGCTAGCTCCTCTGAATCTGTATAATGACTGGTCATCGTCACCAACAACAGTGATATTTCCATCATTTTTGATTGCAGATTCTGCTATTGCAAAGTAAATGCTTTCCTGAAGAAGGTTAGTGTCCTGATACTCATCAACCAAGATGATCTTAATCTCATCTAAAAAGCCATCTAATTTGCCTGCATTTAACCTGTTTAGGAATTCTGTCTCAAGCATAGCAAAATCAAATATGTTTTGGCTTTTAAGGATTCTTTCATAATTTTGAATAATGTCTAAGGCTATTTTTTTCCCTCTTTCGCTAGCCTTTACATCCTTCAAAATGTCATTGATATCAACCATGTTATAATAGATATGCTCCTTGATGTTAAGTAAAATGTCTGCCATTGCAGTCAAGTTCTTAACCTTAGGCTTTTGTTCAATTTGAGATTCCTTTCCAGTGATTTCCGCCAAATATTCCTGTAATGCCTCATGCATATAAATGTCATCCTTCAAGAGACATTCATTAATCATTACTGAGTTGGCTACAAAATCTTCAATTAGTATAGGAGGGCTTGTACCAGGGTCTCTATGAACCCTTAAGAGCTCATCAGCTATACTGTCAATTGTTCCTACATTGATTTGATTGAAATCAAGATTCTTAAGCTTTTTTAATGCAGAGTCATCAGTAATTTCACCATTTACTATCTTATTCATGATGACAACACTCATTTTCTTTTTAAGCTTATCTCCCCAACTTAATATACGAGATAAAAGCTCAGATGCTGCCTTTTTTGTAAATGTGGTGGCCATTATTTCCTTTGGCTGAACATCATCAACAAAAATGAATTTCAAAATCTTCAATACCATAACTGTTGTCTTACCAGAGCCAGGCCCTGCAACTATGAATAATGATTCTGATTTATCTGATGAAATTGCTGCCTTTTGGTCATTATTTGAAGAAATATCTCTCTCCAATATTTCCACAACAAGTTTTTCAAATTCTTCATAGTTTATCAACTAATCACCCCATAAATAATAG
>CAMODR010000122.1 GCA_946611495.1 uncultured Methanobrevibacter sp.
AATATTATTTTCATAAATCTTTATTAATTAGATTAAAGATATATTATAATATTATGAAATAATACTTATTCAATAATATATAAAAATCACTTGGTGTTTAGATGAGTGAAGATATAAATAAAATCATTAATGAATTACATATTTATGAAAAGAAATTACTTAAAGAGTTAGAAAAGAACGAAGATGCTAAGCCTGAAGAAATAGCTGAAAGCACTGGCTTAAACATTAAATCTGTTATGAGTGCAGCAGGTTCTCTCGCTTCAAAAGATATTATTGAAGTGGAAAAAGATGTTGAAGAAAAGTTCTCTTTAACCGAAAACGGTAAAAAGTATGCAAAAATCGGTCTTCCTGAAAGAAGAATTTTAAATGAGCTTAAAGAGAAAAAAGAACTTGCTATGAAAGACTTGGCTAAGATTGATAATATTGATAAGAAAGAGGTCAATATTTCTATTGGTTGGTTAGTTCGTAAAAATTGGGCTAAAATCGATAAGGGTGTACTTCACATAACTGATTTTGGTGAAGAATATGACAAGTTAGGTGATGATGAGTCCCTTCTTGAAACCTTAATCAAAAACGGCAAGCTCTCCCAAAAGAAATTTAACGAAGATATGCTAAAAGGTTTATCTGCACTTAAAGATAGGAAAAACTTGATTTCCAATGAAAAAATCACTTCCCACAGTTTTAAGTTAACTGATTTAGGACATGAGATATTGGATACTGGTTTTACAATTGTGGAAGAGGCAACCCAATTGACTCATGAACAATTGAAGGATGGCAGTTACGCTAAATTAAGATACAGGCCTTATGACATTAATGCAGAGTATCCTTTATTCTTCCCAGGTAAGGAACATCCATTAAGAAGAATTATTCAGGAAATTAGAGAAATCTTCTTAAATCTTGGTTTCACTGAAGCTAAAGGAGAATACTTAGAGTCTGCATTTTGGAATTTCGATTCATTATTCCAGCCACAAGATCACGCTGCAAGAGAAATGCAAGACACTTTCTATGTAAAGAATCCATTAACCTGTGACTTGCCTGATGCTAGTCTTGTTGAAAGGGTTGCAAAAACTCACGAAGATGGTGGAAACACTAATTCTGAAGGTTGGCATTATGATTGGGATGAAGATATTGCTCGTCAATCTGTTCTTAGAACTCACACAACTGGAATTTCCACACAAGCATTAGCAAATTGGGATTTGCCTATTAAAATGTTTTCAGTAGGAAGAGTATTCAGAAGAGAGACTTTTGATTATAAACACTTGCCTGAATTCCATCAAGTGGAAGGTTTAGTTGCAGCACCTGGAATTAATTATCAAAACTTACTTGGAACATTAAAGGAATTCTATAAGAAATTAGGTTTTGAAGTAAGATTCAGACCTGCTTATTTCCCTTATACTTATTTATCCACTGAATGTGAAATTTATTTAGAAGAAAAAGAAAGTTGGATTGAACTTGGTGGATGTGGAATGTTTAGACCTGAAGTTTTAGAGCCTTTAGGAGTTAAAGTTCCTGCATTAGCATTTGGTTTAGGTATTGAACGTCTTGCTATGATAAGATATGACTTATCTGACATTAGAATGCTTTATAAAAGTGATATCAGCTGGTTAAGAGAAGTTCCTTTAGAGGAAGGAATTAATTTTGAATAATTTTTCTTTTTTTATTTTTTTTATTTTTTATGAAGCAATTCACTAATAAATTATAATCTAAATGATAAAACGTCTTTTGATGGGATTTTATGACAAAAATTAGACTTATTTCATGGAATGTAAACGGTATCAGAGCAATTCATAGAAAAGGTTTTCTTGATTGGTTTGAGGAAGAAGAAGCAGATATTGTAAATCTGCAAGAAACTAAAGCTAAAATAGAGCAATTGCCTAAAAAGTTAGTAAATATTCCAGGTTACACAAGCTATTTTAACTCTGCTGAACGTGGAGGTTATAGTGGAGTGGCTACTTATACTTCTATAGAACCTAATGAAGTAATTAATGGAATGGGCATTGAGAAGTTTGACATTGAAGGAAGATTGCTTAGATTAGACTTTGATGATTTCACTCTTTTAAATATCTATTATCCTAATGGGGGAAGGGATGAAGAGAGATTACAATATAAAATGGACTTTTATGATGCATTCCTTGATTATGCTAATGATTTAAGAGATCAAGGTAAAAATCTCATTATCTGTGGTGATTTAAACACTGCCCATAAGGAAATAGACCTTGCAAGGCCTAAAGCTAATGAAGATGTTTCTGGCTTTTTACCTATGGAAAGAGAATGGGTAACTAAGTTTTTAGAAAATGGCTATGTAGATACCTTTAGAATGCTTCATGAAGATGAAAAAGATAAATATACATGGTGGAGTTATAGGACTAGAGCAAGGGAACGTAATGTAGGATGGCGTTTAGATTATTTCTTCGTAAATGAAGAATTCAAAGACAAAGTTTCTGCCTCTTATATTATGGCTAATGTTATGGGTTCAGATCACTGTCCTATAGTATTAGAAATTGAATTATAATTTTTATTTTTTTATTTTTAGTTTTATTTTTTTTTTTATTTTATTTTCTATCTATTTTTTTTAATTAAATAGTCTTTTTTGTTTTTAATCACGTATTTTAAGTTTTTTTATTTATTTTTATTTATTTTTTTATTATTTTTATTTTATTTTATTTTTTATCCCTTATTCTGGTTTTGTTTATAACTTAGTTTTCAACTGTTTTTAAAATTTCGTGGATTATTTTATTTCCATCGTCGGTCAATTTATATAAACGACCTTTTCTGTCTTCTGGATTTAAGAGATAAATCAGTCCTTTTTCAGTTAATTGCTTTAATGAATAACTTACATTGTTTATTTCTAAATCTGTTTCTCTAGCTATGTCACTAGGCTTTTTTGATCCATCTTTTAATGCAATAAATACCTTTTTTCTATATTTGGATATATTCACATATTCGATTAAAATTTCAAATTTGTCTTCCATATTTTAACCTCTTTCAATTTTATAAAATTAAAAAATTAAAAAATTTTTATTTATATACTTAACTAATTTAATAATAACTAAGTTAAAAATTATTAAAAAGTTTTGATAATTATATTTCTATTTGCTTTTTATATAATATATTATTATCGTTTTAGTCTTATTTTTCTATATAAATACTTATTATTTAATTATATCTTATTTAGGACTTATTTATATCTTTATTATATTTTTAACATATTTTAATTACATTTTATAAATTACTTACTTATAATTTATTTATAATTTAATTACATTTTACTTATAATTTAAACAGTAATTTATTCGCATTCCATAAAATGAATTGTAGTTTTTATTTAACTATGTTAAATTATATATATTTTTTGATTTTTTATTTTTAGATATAATTAAATTAATTTTATTTTCTTTAGTTTAGAAAAAGAGTGGTTTTTATTTTTTTATTTAGTTAAAAAATAGAGTGAGATTCTTATTTTATGTATTTAGTTTAGAAAAAGTATAATATTTAATTTTAAAGAATTATATAAGAAAAAAAGTAAAATAAAAGTATTAGAAGAGTTTATCCTCCAAATACTTTCCTTCATTTATAGCTTTAGCGCTAGTGTATGCATCATACATTCCGTAAAGCCATATAAGTAAAATTAATAGGGCTCCTATAAGAATTACTATCAAAAGCCAAGATACAATGTATCCAACAATCAAATAAATTCCTTTTTTGGTTTGGTCATTGTAGATTTGTCCAATTCCCGGAAAGATAAATGATAATACAAGAGCTATTGCAGGACTTTTTTCAGTTTTTGCAGCCATTTGCCTAACTCCACATTTAGGACAAATTTCAGCATTAAGATCTATTTGGCTTCCGCAATTTTTACAATATTTTTGAGGTCTGCTTTCTTGTCCTGTTGTTTGACTTCCTAAATCCTTTCCACAATTTGGACAGAATTTTCCATTATTTATTTTGTGTCCACAAGCAGGACATGTTTTTTCATTAGTTTCATAAGGTACAACAGATGCTGTAGATTGGCCACATTTTGGACAGAATTTTTCATTTTTCAATTCATATCCACATTTTGAGCATATTTTTTTATTTTCAGTTGCTGGAATAATCTTTTCAGCTGATTCAATCTTTATTTCTTCGCTTGCTGTTTTTATGTTTTCTAAATTAGCACCACAGTTTTTACAGAATTTATTTGTATCTGGTTGTTCCTTACCACAATCAGGACATTTGATTTCAGCCATAATTATCACCCCATTTTTAAATTATTATTTTTAAAATATAATTTCTTTTATAAAATCATTTTATCTATTTTATTCCTTTTTTTAATTTAATTTTTTTTATCATTATTTTATTTAAAAGGAATTATAAAACAGTATCAACATCTGAAATACTGTCTAAAACGATGATATCAATATCTTCGTTATTGACTCTTTCCTTTTCTTCTTCATCTAAGGTAGAATTAACAAGGATTGCACTCATTCCTGCATTTACTGCACCCATACAATCAATATCTAATTTATTTCCTACCATAACACTTTTTTTAACGTCACATGCCATTCTTCTGCATGCTTCAAGATATATTTCAGGATCAGGCTTTTCAACACCAACTTCTTCAGAAGTGATTACAATATCAAAGAAGTGATATAGATTTAATCTGACTAATTTCTCCCACTGTTTGATGGTAATTCCATTGGTAATTGCCCCTAGCTTGTAGCCTTTACTTTTTAAGTAAATTAAAATAGCACTTGTTCTAGGAAATGGTCTTAAAAGAGCAAATTTTACATTGTGATATGTAGTCATTCCTATAGCTACTAAAAGAGGGTCTTCCTTACCTAAAAGTTCTTTAGTTAATATATTAAAGTGTTTTGAATAGTTTGAACCTTTTTCCTTAATGATATCTTTTAGTAAATCATATGCTTCATCCGGTTCTAAAGGCAAACCGTTATTGCACATACTTTCGATAGCTGCATGTCTTGCAAGGTCTGCAAAACTGGAAGTGTCTAAAAGAGTATCATCAATATCAAAGAACACAGCTTTAGTCATTTATTACACCTTGTATTTATTTGATTTATTTTTATTATTGGTTTATTTTTACTAGTTTTATTTTAATTAGCTTAATTTTTATTAGCTTAATTTTTTT
>CAMODR010000123.1 GCA_946611495.1 uncultured Methanobrevibacter sp.
TATATTCACCTTTAATTAAAATCTCTTTTGTAGTTAGATAGTTTAATTTTAAATTTAAATTATGATGTTTAAATCATATATTTAATAGTTTGAATTTTTTTATTATGATGTCTTAAATCATATATTAATTATATTTATCTTTTTTATTTTATTTAAGTTTACTTTAAAAAGATTTAATCATTTAACAATTGATTAACTCAAATTGGAAAATCAGTTAAACTTTTTATAAATTAAGCAATTAGAATAATAAAAATAGTAAAAAAGATTTATTAAATTAAAAAATAGTTAAAAAGATTTATCAAATTAAAAAATAGTAAAAAGAATTAGTTTAATAATGTAGCAAAAAGCCAAGAATTGCAGCAGCTACTAACGGAATTATCAAGTTTTCAAGCTCTTTTGGAAGGAATGTTTCTATTAAACAAACAGCTAATCCAACTGCAATTGATACAAATAAGTTTTGAGTAAATAAAAGCAATATGATCATTGTAATGATTAATGCTATAATGGAGCCTTCAATAGACTTATTTCCTTTGTTTTTAAGCAAGGAATCCATTTCAAACTTATGATTTGCAAACATTATGCTAACTGGCTCAGCTATTGCACCAACAAATCCTATGATGAGGCTTGATATTACTGTTGCCTCTACTGTAAATAGACTGATTCCAATGATTATCCAAGCCACTCCACATATCAATGAAATGAGAATTGACATTTTCTCATGATTTAATCCTCTGCTTATTGCCTTATACCATGAGAAGCTTTCACCTGCATAGATAGTTATTAGAATGCTTACAATTCCAGTTAATATAAGGATTGTTGTTGCACTGAATGGTGCGTAGAAGTAAAATATAGCAAATCCAAGAAATGCAAACAAGTGGAATGTTTTTCTTAAAATCAATGATTCAAATCCTCTCTTTTTGGCAAGTCCAAGCAATCCAAGAACAATTGGACAAGCAACTATTGCAAATATAATCCATAGGCACTCTTTAAGAGGAACAATATTGTTTACCTTAAGGCCGAATAAACTTAAGAAAAGGAAAGTCTCTACAACAGTTAGAATGAATCCTAGAACTCCTCCGCTTATCGCTTGAGCCATAGTGTGTTTTTTAAGGGTCACTCTGCTCCAAATCAATACTGGATAAAGTAATCCAAAGAGTGCGCCGATTGGTCCAAGAAGCATGATTAAAGCAGCTACAGGTCCGCTTAATCCTGTTGTATGTATGCTTATTTTCCATTTTGTTGTAATGAGCATTACAATGAATGTGTTAGTTGTATAACATAGAAGAAGCACTGTCAAGAAACTAGGCAAGTTTAAAAGCCAGGATAATATGAATCCTATAAAGTATGATGCTGTTCCAATGATAAGGGGAGCAAAACGGTCTTCACGGTTTGAGATGTCACTGTCAGTATTTAGTTTTTTAGCCCAGAAGACTATGATTGCCATAGGCAATGCAGATGCAAAGACAAGAGATATGATTTCGCATATTGCAAACAGTCCCCAATCAAAGCTGAAACTTGGAGTGAAAGGAGTTCCCTTAGATGCAAGCACAATACAAATGATTAAAAACAGTGGTATACATATAATTGGAGGGTTTGTGAATGTGGATATTGTTTTAGCTATTTTAAGCTTTCTTGGATCCTTTTCATCATATTCAACAGAAACACTATTCAGATTTGTCATGTTTTATCTCCAATTTTTGTATATTTTTATAATAATTGTTTTCTATAATATATTTGTATTTACTTTTATAATATTTTTTATTATTTTTTTCAAATTCCTATTTTCAATTTTAAAATTTTATTCATTTTATTCATTTATTAATTTATTTCATTTGATTTTTCTTTGCTAATTTGAAATTTTTTCATTTTTTCTCTATTTTCATCATTAGTTTTATAAATGACTTAGACCAATATATAATATATTCTATAAACTTTAGATTATTTGTAATATATGAAATTAATTTTAAAAAGAATTAAAAAGATAAGTTAATTTCACAATTATGATATTTATTTTAAAATAGGGATTTTAAAGTTTAGGTTAATTTCAAATAATTTATTATTCTTATTTATTCTGCCTATTCCAAAATAGGCAATCAAAAATTATTTATCAATTTTATCAGGTGTTATAATGAGTGAGGTATCCTCAAAAGAGTTGTATGAGTTTAAAAAGACCTTAAAAGAACTTGGAGAAAAGAAAGGTAAAGGAACTGAATTGGTCAGTATGTATGTTCCTCCTGAAAAGCAGTTAAGTGATATCATCAAGCAGATGAGAGACGAATTAGGACAAAGTGCTAACATCAAAAGCAAATCCACACGTAAAAATGTTCAATCAGCTATTGAAGTTATCATGCAAAGAATCCGTATGATTACAAACGAAAATAAGGATTTGCCAAATGGCTTTGTATTGTTTGTTGGTATGATTCCTAAAGGCGGTCCAGGTACTGAAAAGATGGAAACTGTTGTAATCGAACCGCCAGAACCTATTCAAACCTATTGGTACATTTGTGACAGCACATTCTTCCTTGAGCCATTGGAAGATATGATCGCTTCAAAAGAAGTATATGGTATTGCTGTTATCGACAGAAACGAAGCTACAATCGCTACTTTAAAAGGTAAAAGAATTAAGATCACTGCTCATTTAACCAGTGGTGTTCCTGGTAAGCATAAGGCTGGGGGACAATCACAAAGAAGGTTCGATAGGGTTATTGAACAATTGGCTCACGAGTTCCTTAAAAGAATCGGTCAACATATGGATGATGACTTCTTGCCAATTAAGGATGAATTGAAAGGAATCATCCTTGGTGGACCAGGATACACTAAAGAGGACTTCTATAATGGAGACTATATGCATTATGAGCTTAAAGATAAGGTAATTACTACTGTAGACACTTCCTATACTGGTGAATTTGGTATTAGGGAAACTATCGATAAGGCTTCAGGTGCATTGGAAGAGTTAGGTGTAGTTAAGGAGAAAAAGCTTGTTCAAAGATTCTTTAAGGAATTAAGAGATGATAATGGACTTTACTCCTATGGTGAAAAGGAAGTTAGAAATAACTTGCAAATAGGTGCTGTAGACATTCTCCTTCTCTCAGAGGACTTAAAATCAAAAAGACTTACCTTAGACTGCCAAGCTTGTGGATTCCATGCAGAGGCAACTCAAAAAGAAGGTCAAAAGGTACAGGACCTTTCATGCCCACAATGTAATGAAAAAATGAAGATCACTAATGAAGAGGACTTGATTGAAGACCTTTCACGTATAGCTGAAGATCTTGGTTCAAGCGTTGAGATAATCTCAACTGAAACCGATGAAGGAATGCAATTATATAGGGCATTCGGTGGTATAGCAGCTATTACAAGATATAGGGTTTCCTAATCAAGCTTTTTACAGGCCTTCGGCCCGTAAAACATTGACCAAAATTTTTTTCACTACTTTTTTAACCTTACTTTTCTTTCTTTTATCATTGCTTTTTTTTAATGTGTTTTTTCTTTTTTTCATTTTTTAATATGCTTGGTTATTTTTTATAATTTTATATCTATGTTTATAAAAAGGTTTATATCGGATTATGAATATATATTCATAATATATTTAAATAAAGTGGTATCAATCTTTTATTAAAAAAACTTTTTTAGGTGAAAAAATGAGAGGTAGGCGTTTTGGTCACTCTTCTTTATTGTTTAGGCAGTTATTTAAAACAGTTAATCATTCAGTTCATGTAGGCGGGCAAGTTACCATAAACGGAAAGAAGTGTAATCTATGTGGGCGATGTGAGAAAATATGCCCTGTAAGAGCTATAAAAGTAGATAAGGAAAAGAGAAAATGGCGTATTTTCACTAACTGCAGACATTGTTATGCATGTGTTTCAGCTTGTCCAAATAAAGCAATGCGTATTTTATAGAAAAAGAAATGATAAAATTAATATGGAATAAATCGAGTTACAAAAATAGTTTAAAATAGTTAAAAATAGTTTAAAATAGTTTAAAATAGTTTAAAATAGTTAAAAATAGTTAAAATATGGAATGACTTAAGTCATAAAAATAGTTAAAAGAAAAAATAGATAAAAATTATCTATTTTTAAGAAATTTACTTTATACGTTTTCCCTCTTGGGAAATTAAACCTTCTCTTTTTAGCTTTTCAATAAAGTAACTGTCATCATCTTCAAATTCATCCAATTCAAGAGTTTCCTTTTTTGTGGATCTTTTAACGACAGTAAATAGATAGGTAGGTCTTCCTTGCCTAATCTTATTTAGCTCACTCAATTCATATAACACTCTTTTAGCTATTAGGTCTTCACTGTCTTCAATAAAGCTGATTCTTTTATTAATGTCTTCAAAGCTTTCAAATTTTCCATTTTTCTCTTTATCATCCAATACCTTAATTGCATTTTTTCTGCTGATTCCATCTAAAAAGTGTAATTGGGTTCCTTCCTTGCTTTGCCTATTGAAGAAATCAACATACTTATTTTCATTAGTGATTATTATGGTATGAATTGCCTTTTCCACTTCTTGAAGCTCGACATTACTTAAATCATCATAGCTTAGTCTGTGATTTAATTTTTTAACCTTGTCGCTATCTTTAGTAATTAGAATCTTTTCTTGAGGCCTTAATTCAACACCTTCATTAAGTTCAATATTGATTAAAGTAAACTTATTTGTCCCCATTACATTTGCAGTGTTGATATTATCCTTTGTTACCTTTTGTGATAACACTATCCCGTAATCTTCGTTTTTGCTCATTATAATCAACTTTATATTTTTTTAAGTGGCTTTAGTAGTATAAATATTCTTAAAGTGGTTTATTTTATTCTTTACCTAGTATAATATTTGATTTCCTTTTATAAATAGTTTAATTAAATTTGTAAAATAGATATTTTGGACTTTAGTTAAAAATGCATATTCATTAAGTTCTTTTAAAAAATTTCATTAAATATTTAACCTATGAAAAGTAACCTTTAATTAATGATTTTATATTAGGTGCATATATGACTAATTTAAATACTTGTTCCAATGAAAAATTACAGTTTAAATATTCTGACAAATGGCATCTTGAGGCTATTCCTTTAGAGAATAATCCAGATTGCATTGC
>CAMODR010000124.1 GCA_946611495.1 uncultured Methanobrevibacter sp.
GATGCTATTGAATGGACTCTCAAAGTCAATCCTGATGTCCTCATGGTCATAAAATCAACTATTCCTGTCGGGTATACAGAATCTGTTCGAGAGAAGTATGGAGTAACTAATATAATTTTCTCTCCAGAATTCCTTCGTGAATCCAAAGCACTTTACGACAATCTTCATCCAAGCCGCATAGTTGTAGGATGTGATGATGAGCAAATGGAAGATGGACAGATGTTTGCAGATCTGCTTCTTGAAGGGGCAAGGGAAGAGGAGAAAAGATCAGGGTCTATTGAACAGGATATTCCCATACTGCTTACACATCTTACAGAAGCAGAAGCCATCAAGCTTTTTGCAAACACATATCTTGCAGTAAGAGTCAGCTATTTCAATGAGCTTGACACCTATGCCCAGACCAAAGGCCTTGACACACAGATGATAATAGATGGAGTATGTCTTGATCCACGTATAGGAGGGCATTATAACAATCCCTCATTTGGATACGGAGGATATTGTCTTCCAAAGGATACAAAACAATTGCTTGCAAACTACAAGGATGTTCCACAAACCATGATTGAAGCTGTGGTTCGTTCAAATTCTGTAAGAAAGGAGTTCATAGCAGATCAAATCATTTCAAGAAATCCAGAAACTGTTGGTGTTTACCGTCTTACCATGAAAAGCAATAGTGATAACTTCCGTGCTTCTGCAATACAGGGAGTCATGAGCCATATAAAGGCTGAAGGAATTCCTATAATCATATACGAGCCTACATTGGAGGACGGTTCAGAATTCCTGAGGTCTGAAGTGGTGAATGACCTTGAACGTTTCAAGAGTGAAAGCGATGTCATTATTGCTAATCGCTTTGACATGGATGTTCTTGGAGATGTTGCTGATAAGGTATATACAAGAGACTTGTTCAGTAGGGATTGATAGAATGCATATTTAATTAAGATTTATTAAGGGAATTATTTGAGTTAAATAGAAAAATTAATCTCTATTAAATAAGGATAAGATTATGGAAAAAATAAAAATTAGAAACTGAAAAAAGTTCCAGTAGTTGAAAATTACCAATCCATTAAAAGGTGCGAAATGTCATTAAAAAATAGTTTATTAAATAAAAGTAATAGTTATGCTTTTTATAAAAAAGAGCATGATAGATTGACTAAAGAGCTTGAAAATTATGCAAAAAGAGAAAAGAAATTGAATAAAGAATTAAAAGATTGTAAAAATGAGCTTGAAAAAGTCAAAAATGAACTACTATTTAAATCTGAAGAGTTAAAAATACTTCAAGATAATTATGAATCAAAATTCAATGATCTTTTAGTCTCTGTTGATTCTATCAAAGAGAGTATAGCTAGTAGTGATAAAAATCATAAAGAGGAATTGTTAAGGATTAAGGAAATAAATTATGCTCAAATTTTTAATGATACTTTGAAGGAATCAATCTGGTTAACTAAAAAGAATTTTTCCTTAAATAGGTCCGCTTCAAATTATTCATTCATGTACACTTTATATAGGATTTTAGATGAAGTCCAGCCTAAGAATATTTTGGAAATTGGGACTGGGGCAGACTTCCAAAATGACCACTCAATATGCAAAATACTACAAAGATTCTCATTTATTAATTGTAGAAGGTGACCCGCTTTGGATTGATAATTTCTCAAGTAAATTAAATATTGAAAGCAATGTGAATATAGTTCAAAGAGATCTGGAAACTTTTACTTATAATAACACAGAAAATTTAAGATATAAAGATTTAAATGTAGTGACTGGCGACAATAAATATGATTTAATAATTATCGATGGACCTCAGGGATTTGTTTCAGAACCTGAAGTTCATTTGCTTGATTATTCTAGAACAAATATCTGGTCTTTAATTGATACCAATCTTGCAGAGGAATTTGTTATTATAATTGATGATTATGATAGACAGGGCGAAAAGAATACTATGGCTCGCGTAGAAGAATTATTAAGAGAACAGAAAATTGAATTTTACAATTTCAAAAGCACAGGCCTTAAGGAGCAGTATGTGATTTGTTCCAGTGGATATAGGTTTGTTTCTTGGTTTTAGTTGCATACTAAATCGCGTTTATATTTGACCTATGGTAAAATATTTAATCTGATTTTTTTTAGAATTATAATTTGAGAGTAATTAGGGGTATGACTATTTAATACTAAGTTTTAATCTATTTGGATCGTATTTGCATATTAGATGACTAAAAAAAGGTAAACAGTGAAAACTTTCAAGATAAAAAACATAAGAAATGTATAGCCAGTTAAGCTCTACGAAGAGGGTTAAAAAAACAAAATCGTAGTAAGTTCATTGAACAAGAACTATAAAATAAGCAAAAAACTACTTTTAAAATTAATAATGGTTTAAACCATTATTTATTTCTTTTTTTACAATATTGCAGTTTCTAGTTTATTAATGACATTTTCGATAAGTAAGAATATAATTTAAGTAGCAGTTTAAATTTGATTTCTAAATTATATTAAACTATAAATGCTATCAAAAGATATAATATAATAAAAAATACATCATTAATTTCTTTTATCATAATTTAATAAGAGAGGCATGTTTTTATCTGTATTGATGGTGAAATAATGAAATCTATTTTAAAGACAGATAATTTAAATTTCAAAGATAATATTTTTCAATCAAAGAAATATTGGACTATTTATATTATTTTATTGCTTGTTGGGTCTTTATCAATGTTATCCTTAAACAATATTGAACATCCAAAAATGGAAATATTGATGTTGATCTGCCTTTCAATAATAGGTATTCTATTAATAAGTTATTATTTTTCCAATAAATCTCAAGAGGACTTGTATAAAGTAGCTTTTGTGATTATTGTTATTTTTGGATTATTATGTGTTTTTACCATGCCTATTTGCGAGCCTTCCGATTGTCCAGAACATTTGACAAGAGCGGAAATTACTTCAAGAGGCATTTTATTCCCTGAATATACGGGAAATAATTATACAAATTATTATTTTAATGGCACTGATTATGTATGGGACGGTAGTGGTTTTGAAACAATCCAATCAATAGTTGATATTAAGCAAAATCGTTACAATACTGTTTTTACGATGGAAAATGATGATGAGAAAATTAATAATACTTTAGTTATTGTTGATCAATGTGCTGAACAAAATCCTTTCTATGGCTATCTGCCTCAAGCATTAGGTATTATAATAGCTAAATTATTAGATTTGAATGTAATCTGGTTATTATGGATGGCTAGAATAATGAATCTGTTATTCTATGCAGGAGTTATTTCTTTAGCAGTTAAAAAATCACCTATTTTCAAAATTCCTATAATTTTCACAGCTTGTCTTCCAATGGCTATGTTTCAAGGTGTTTCAGTTAGCATAGATTCAATGATAATTGCACTAACTATTTTGTTAATATCTTATTTCTTTTATATGTATAAGTCAGAAGAAAATAGTTTGAATTCAAAAAATATTCTTTTATTCATATCTTTTTCATTTATTCTGGGTTTACTTAAACTACCTTCTTTAGCATTTTCTTTATTAATATTTGCAGTTCCTAAAAAGAATTTCAATGATAAAAACAAGGCCATTTTATGTTCTATTGGAGGAATTATTATTATCGGGCTATTGGGTTTGTTTTGGAGTCGATATGCTACAGATGCATTGTGGCATTCTTACAGAGCAACACATTATATTAGCGAAAATGTTAATGCTACCTTGCAGATGGATTTCTTCCTAAGCAGTCCTTATAATCCCTTATTATTTATTTCAAAAACATTGGAAAGCATTTATATTATGGGAAGCCCTTTTCTTATGTATCCCCCTAAAGTAACTGGAGGATATACTTCCGCCTCAGATTTTATAACTATGGTCCTATTAATGGCAATGGGGTGTGTTTATTTAGCTTATCCAATTAATGAAAAAATAGTTGTTAAATCAAAAATCATATCCTTATTATCCGTTGGAATATTTTATATTGGCACTTGCTTTGTACAGTTTTTAACTTGGAGTCCTCAAGGGGAACTTGTTGTATCAGGAATTAGTCCAAGATATTTCATGCCACTTCTTGTTTTAATTCCATTTATTTTTGGAATAAATATAATTAAAGAAAAAAATATTGAGTTTGATTATTATATTATAACTTTAACAGTTTCAATTATGGCTCTGATGGTGATGTCTTTTATTTTTGGATTTTACTAATTAATTTTTTTAAAATTGTATGATAAAATATTAAATTTTTTAATTAGGAAAAATTAGTTATATTTTCAATCTAATTTGAGTCAGATAATGCTCAAAATCTATAGTTAATTGGAATCTCGGCTATTTTAAAGTTATGCCAAGTGCGAAGATGCTCATTTCAGTTTCCAGTTCTAATCCTTTTGAAATGACCGGATAAGATTTTACAAAGTCATAGATGAACCCTCTCATTCCAGTAGAATGTCATGCAAGTCGCTTCTAAAAATAGTGTTGATTGCTTTTCGCATGAATTTGTTTTCCTGTATTATGAAAAGGCCTTTGTTTTCTGAATAAGTTGATGAAAGCCAATCTCCAATGACCATGTCCGCTTTTCCTTCGAAGACCAGTTTTTCCATTTCAACTGCTTCTGCAGATTAAAGGGCATCGCCATCTACCATGATATAGCAGTCGGTATCGATGTCTCGAAACATTAATCTGACCACATTTCCTTTTCCTTGCTTGTAGTCATGCCTTTCAATGGCTCCTTCGCTACTTGCTATTTCGTCACTGCCGTCGTTTGAATTGTTGTCATAAACATAGATATCTGCATCAGGCAATGCCTTTTGGAAGTCGTTATGGCCTTTTTTCTAATCATTCATTATAACATGGTATTAGTATGGCTGTTTTCATTGTTATCACAAATTTAATTATTAAAAACAAGGAACTTACCCATATTCATTTTCAACTATTCTGAGAAGCTTTTTATTATTGGAATAGGCTATGTCTGGATAATCAGGGCGTGCCTGATCTGCGCCCTGCTAACACCCTTATTTTTTTATTTAATAAAAAAATCAAATACAAGAGACTCGATTATGAAATATCCGTAACAATCTAAT
>CAMODR010000125.1 GCA_946611495.1 uncultured Methanobrevibacter sp.
ATATACGGTTGTCATAAATTAAAAGATCAAGGTGGAAAATGTACCCAATGGCATGGCCACCAATATAAGGTTATTTTAACTCTTAAGGCTCCTTATAAGGATTTGGATTACAGAAATATGATTATGGATACTTATGATATTGAAGCTATTTTCAATGAGTTCATTGGTGTGGACCATTTGAATTTAAATGAGTTTATGGATTCTGAAAATCCTACTATGGAGGAAATGAGTAAATTCTTCTATGATGGTTTGAAAGATAAAATAGATTGTTTAGTAAGTGTTGGAGTTTATGAAACTCCTGAAACTGGAGTTACTTACGAACCAATGGAATAAATAGTTTTATTAACTGTTTTGTTAAATTTAATAATTGATTCTGGTGATTAAAATTAAAGTCAGCGAAATATTCACATCATTTCAAGGGGAAGGTCCTTATATAGGAACTCCTGCAACTTTTTTAAGGTTGTATGGATGTAATCTTAACTGTGAATGGTGTGATACAGATATTTCAACATATGAAATTCTTTCAGTGGATGAGGTTTTTGAGATTATTATGACTCAAATGGAGTTTAATAATATAAAAACATTGATTATAACTGGTGGAGAGCCTACCTTGCAAATGAAAGAACTTAAGCGCTTGATTGATGAGATTCCAGAGGATATTAAAATACAGATTGAAACTAACGGTTCCATTTACGAGTATCTTCCAAATATTGATTATGTAATCAGTCCTAAAGAAGATAAGGAAACAGTGTTTAAAAATTACTATAAACATGATAATGTCTTCTTTAAGTTTGTCATATGCTCTCAAGAAGATATTGATGAAGTAATTTCCTTAAGGGAAAAGTATGCTTATGATAAGACTGTCTGGCTTCAAGGGGAGTTCAGTAAGGATAGCGAAATGGCAGACTTAATTAGGGAGAATTTCCCTCGTTTAAAAAATATAAAATTATCTGTTCAAACTCATAAGTATTTGAATCAAAGATGATTATTTGTGCTTTTTTTAGCATATTTTAATATTTAAAAAAACTTGAATAAAAATTAATAATATACTTATATGATTATAAATAGATATATAATTAAAGTTATTTAACTATAAAAATTTAACAAATTAACATTATGTATTCGTGTGGAAATTATGTATAAAAAAATTTTATTACCAACTGATGGATCTGAATATTCTGCTAGAGAAATTTTAAGGGCTACTAAGTTATTGGCTGATGATGGTGAAATTATTATCCTTTCTGTTGCAGTTGAGATAAGAAAAACTGCATTTCATAGGTCTAAAGATGTGGAAAGGACTAATAAGAAAGCTTTAAAAGAAGCTAAACAATATGTCAAAGAAATGAAAGATGCTTTTGATGATAGTATAAATGTTAAAACTAAAGTTGTCACTGGCCTTCCTTCTGAATCTATTATTAATGTTGCAGAGGAAGAAAATGTTGATTTAATCATTATTGCATCCTCTGGTAAGAGTGGACTTCATAGGTTTGTTATTGGAAGCGTCGCTGAAGAAGTTCTTAAAAATGCTGATATGGATGTTTTATTAGTTCATGATTAATCTTTTTTAGATTAATTCTTTTTTCTTTTTTTATCTTATTTTTATAGTGTTTTTTCTTCTCTATTTTTTATTTAGCTTATTTTTTAATAAATAATTTTTTTCTAAAAATAGTTTTCTTTTCTGTTTTTTTTTATTTGGTTTATTTTTTAATAAATAATTTTTTTCTAAAAATAGTTTTTTATTTTTTATCTTTTTTATTTTATTTTAATTAAAATATATTTTATCTATTTAAATTTAGTTATTGCTAAATTTAACTTGATAAATATTCTTCTTTTAGCTATTGTTACATTTTATACGCTTTAAGTTCCAAAATATTTAAATATTATAAAATTATATTATTTTTATAAGCAATTAAGTCTATGATGGGAATTTAATTCAATTTAATTTGAGTTTTTATTATATTTTATTTTAGAAGAAGAAATCGTGGACTTAATATATTTTATAATTTTTTTTAGTTTAGGGTATTTTTTAATAAAAATTAGGAGTGATATAATGGTAGATAAAAAACCTACTGCGGATACTTGGCCTGTTGTAAGTGGAGATTATATTGTTGGAGACCCTGAAAGTCCTGTTGCTGTAACTACTTTGGCTTCTCACAATGAGGACATTCCTGCAGCTGCTGGTGCAGCTATTGCTGGTCCTTGTAAGACTGAAAACCTTGGAATTGAAAAAGTTGTTGCAAATATTATTTCAAACCCTAACATAAGATTCTTAATTTTATGTGGGGCAGAAGTGCAAGGACACATTACTGGTCAAAGCTTTAAGGCTTTACATGAAAACGGTTGCGACCCTGAGAAAAAGAAAATCACTGGAGCTACTGGAGCTATTCCATTTGTAGAAAACATTCCAATGGAAGGTGTGGAAAGATTCCAACAACAATTAGAGCTCGTAGATATGATTGATAATGAAGATGGTGGAGCAATCACTGCAAAAGTAAAGGAATGTATAGAAAAAGATCCTGGTGCTTTTGAGGAAGATTCATTAGTAATTAAGATTGATGAAAGTAAATATAGTAAAAAAAGTAGTGAATCTGTTGAAATTTCATCAAATAAAAATGAAAAAATAGAGGTTGAAGCATAACTCTACTTTTTTATTATCTATTTTTTCTTATTTTTTTATTTTTTTTAAACAATTTTTTTTCAAAAATAGTTTTTTATTTTTTTAAACTTTTTGATTTTTTAATTGGTTTTATTTTTTTCTGTTTTTATGTTGATTTTTTTTTATTCTTTTAATTTTAATTTATTCAAGTAATTTTAGAGATTTTTCTGCAATTTCACTTAGAATCTTTTCGCTTGCTTTAATTTCATCTTCAGAGTATCCTTCTACAATGGACTTGTTATAGTTTTCATAAAGATCTATAATCTCTTCAAATGCAGCTTCTCCTTTTTCGGTTAAATATAATTGGCGACGTGTGTTATTGTTTTCATCAACATTTTTATAAATCAAGCCTTTGCCTTCTAATTTTTTATATGTTTTAGCAATATTTGCTTCTGAAACGAATAAATTGTGAGCAATTTCTCTTTGGCTTATGCCCTCATTATAGTATATTTCAGATAAGAATCTGGATTCTGCTCTATTTATATTTAAATCGCCATTATTTTCCTTTAGGAATCTTTCAAATCCTTTGCGAATATAATAGAAGGAATTGAAGTAACTGGTTTTATCATTGAAAATCGAGTTTTTTTTCATATAGTTCACCCATCAGATTTTTATATATCAATATGTTTAATAGTATATAAGAATATGTATAATGGTATATAAAAATATTTTGATATTATAAAATTTTTACAATATTTATATTTTCTTATAATATTGATTATATTTTAATTAATTTTATTGTTGTTTTGTATAAAGTTTTTAATTTTTTTTATACAATCTTACCTTATATCTTTGTTTTGTTTAAGTTTTTTGTTCATTTTTAATTAGTTAATATGGTTAAATAATATTTATTTGTTTATTTTTATTGAAAATTATTTAATTTGGTTAATTATTTATTTTTTGTTAATTTTATTATCTTTTTTTTAATTGCTTTGGTTTTTGAAAATTTATTTTCTTAATTTTTTCATGTTTGTCGATTTAACTTTTTATTAATTTTTTTTAATTTTATTTGTTTGGTCATTTGATGATAAGTTAATTAATAATAAAATACAAAATTTATTATGTATAGATTATTAAAGATTATTCATTTAAACTAAGGTGTTTTAATGACTCAAATGACTGAAGCTAAAAAAGGTAATATTACCTCCCAAATGCAAGCTGTTGCTGAATTTGAAAGAATTGATGTAGAAAAAATCGTTAGGGGACTTGCTAATGGAAGAATTGTAATTCCTAAAAACGTCAATAGGCAAACAAAAGCTTGTGGTATTGGTCAAGGTTTAACAACTAAAATTAATGCTAATATAGGTTCCTCAAACCAAATTGAAGATATTGACTTGGAAATTAAAAAAGCCAGACTTGCTGCTGATTTCGGTGCAGATGCAATCATGGACTTAAGCACTGGCCCTAAATTATTAGAGTTTAGGGAAAAGATCATGAATGAGGTGGATGTGCCTATAGGAACTGTTCCTATTTACGAAGCAGGTGTAGTTACTTTAAATAAGGGCAAAGAAATCATAGATATGGATGAGGATGATATATTTAATTCAATCATTCATCAAGCAAAAGACGGTGTCGATTTCATGACACTTCACTGTGGAATTAACCGAGACCTTGTTGATAAGTTACAGAAAGCTAAAAGAATGATGGGTATTGTAAGTAGGGGAGGAACATTCCTTGCATCTTGGATTTTACATAATGAAAAGGAAAATCCATTATTCGCTAATTATGATTATTTGCTTGAAATTGCTTTAGAATATGATATTACCCTTTCTTTAGGTGATGGATTACGTCCTGGTTGCTTATCCGATGCAACAGACACCTCTCAAATTCAGGAATTGGTTACTTTGGGAACTCTTGTTAAAAGGGCTCAGGAAGTGGGAGTTCAAACAATGGTTGAAGGTCCAGGTCACGTTCCATTAAACCAAATAAGGTCAAATATGGAAATTCAAAAGACATTATGTCATGGAGCCCCATTCTATGTTTTAGGTCCTATTGTTACTGATTTGGCTCCAGGTTATGATCATATCACTTCTGCTATTGGTGGAGCTATTGCTGCATCAAGTGGAGCTGACTTTTTATGCTATGTGACTCCAGCGGAACACCTTTCATTGCCTTCTCTTGATGATGTTAAGGAAGGAGTCATTGCAAGTAAAATTGCAGCACAGGCTGCAGATGTTGCTTTAGGATTGGATAAGGCTTGGGAAAATGAGATAAAAATGGCTACAGCACGTAAGAACTTTGATTGGGAAACTCAATTCGATTTAGCTTTTGATAAGGTTAAACCTCGTCATTATAGAAACAAGTGTGAATTGGAAGATGATGAGATGTGTTCCATGTGTGGAGAGTATTGTGCTGTAAAAATAGCAAAAGGAGACTTTTAAATAGTATTT
>CAMODR010000126.1 GCA_946611495.1 uncultured Methanobrevibacter sp.
AGAGAAACTGTATTTACTTTGTTTTTTGCAGTTTTACTTGCTATTGTTTTAGGCTATGGAGAATATGGCGCTTGGTGGGGAATAATCCTCGGTGAGATAGTTGTAAATACAATTACTATGATTTGGGCAGATTATCATATAAAAAAATTGATTAAAATTGGGTATTAATCTTTTAATTTAATTTTTTTTTTAATTTTTGTAAAAAAAGTAGCTTAAACAATAATAATTATTTTTTGTAAAAAAAAGAAAAAATAAATTCTATTAAAGAATTTATTTAATTTTATATTTTTTTTATTTTTTTTAATTTAAACAGTTATTGAGACTTTTATTAGTTAAATCTCTATTTAAACAGTTATAGGGAACTTGTTATAAGTTAAAGCCCTATTTTTAATCTCTGTAAAACTGTCATCAATTAAAAGTTCTCCATTCTTAAAGACAGTTCTTAATTGGTCTTCACCATCAGAATCAATTGGAACAGTAGTGTATTCATTGTTTTCATTTTTTAATAATTTTAATCTTCCTTTTTTGGATTTTTTACTACTGTCTAATGGTTTTTTAAATATGTCGAACCATTTGCCGTCTCTAAGTTGTGCAGAACATTTGAATGCATTTCTTTGGGTGTCTCTATTTACGCTGGTGTGTAATCCTCCACCCATTCCAAATATTAGGTTTTCAGCTGCCCATCCTTGAGCTTTTATGCCGAAGAGGATATCTCTGATTTTATGGTAGTTTAATCCGTCTCCCCAAAGAAGTCCGATATTTGCATCGAATACCTTATATCCTTTTGAAGTGGTTTTGCATCCAAATCCTCTTTCAATGATTTCCAAACAGTCTATTGTTGTGGAGATAGGTTCTCCGCTATCTGGTCTAAATACCACTTTATTTCCTTCAGCCTTATTTAAGAACTTATTTATCTCATCATTTAGGGCATGTCCTTTAATACATGCATTTTCAAGGAAATTCTTATAGTTATAGCTGTCTATTACAATTGATAAAATTCCATTGTGGGCATTTTGAACAACATTTATGGCTTGTTCCATTTCACCTTCAGGACCCATTGCTGTCATTACGCTATGTTCTGTTGCCTGAACTGAAAATCCTTGGATTTCTGGAGTGTTGTAATAATTTTCAGCTATTGCAAGGGAAGGTACAGTGTCGGTACCTGAAAAGTTTAATAAATGTGCAGAACCTGCTAATCTTGAGGATTCTGTTGAGCTTGCACCACGATATCCGAAATCATGTAGCATAAAGTTTAAGTTATCTTTAGATGATCCTGTAACGTCAAGATAGAAATCACATAGTTTTCTAACCTCTGCAGATAATGTTGCAATGGTTGATGGATACCATACTTGAAGAAGCAATGATTCTAAGTAATTTGGTAACCAGTAAGCATGCTTATCAGTGTTTTCTACGGTCATAAGCACGTTTCCTACATTTACAGGACTTCCTTCAGGAACTGCTTTTATTTCCACAGGAAGCTTTCCATCTAGTTTTTCTACAATATACATCCAATCTTCTGTATTGAAAATGCCTGGAGCTATGTGCTGATTCACTATTTTTTCAGCTTCCAATACTTTTTCTTCATTTACAACACTTCCTTCAAGGTATTTCTTAAGGATATATTGTAATCCATAGAAGATTGTCTTATTAAACTCAGCACCTGTTCTACTTTCTAGGTATGAGTAAATCTTTTCAGTACCCTTTGGATACAAGTAGTGGTGGGTGAGTTTATAACTGTCTGTTAATATACATATGTTGTTTTCTATCATAATTTTCACCCTTTTATAATTGTTGGTATTCGTTACTTATAAATCTTTTGATGATTTTTTAGTCTGATATTTAAGTTTTAGTTTAAAAAAATCTAATATTTTTTATTATTTTTATTAGTTTGTTCAATATCAAGAAAAAATTATAAAAAAAGTCCTAAATGAGAGTTTTTATTTTAAAAAGTGTATAAAATTCTTTTTTTTTTTAAAAATTGGATTATCTTAAAAGTTGATCAATGACTTCTTCAATAGGCTCTGTGAATGTAATTATCTTATCGATATCCTTTGAGTTCTTGTTTCTAAAGGATTTAAATAATGAAGAACCAATGCTTCCAATTTTTCCCTTAGGTTCTATAAATCTGACCAAATGCCATTTAGGATTTTCATAAACTGTTTTTTCAAATGTCTTTTGGTTTCCGAATTGAAGAACCAATGTTTTTGAATCCTTGTTTCTTGTAGTGAATCTTGCGTATTTTTCATATTGCTTTTCAAATTCTGCAGTTTTAATGAAGTTTTTACTTGTAGTTAGGTGCAAATCCATATCTCCGCCACATTTAGGACATTTCGGAACAAGTTGGCGAGGAATCTTTCTTTCATCATCTGTCTGCTTAACCATTCTCTCGATTAGCTCTACAAAGTCATACAATTCATTGTGGCAAGGCTCTTTGCATTGGAGATACCTAAAGTCTCCATTGCTTGCGTAAATTCTGGATTTCATAAAGCCTGTCTTATAGAATTGCTCATCAAAATTTGTAGTGATTACAAAGTAGTCCTTATCTTCAATCAACTTATGGATCTTTTTATATAATCCAGTTGCCTTAAAGTGCATATAGACATAGAAGTATCTTGCAAGGTAAGCCCATCTTTCTTCTTCGTCCTTGTATGGGTAAAATGTTCCATTATACATGTTTGTAAAGTTGTACCTTTCTATGAAATCCTGGAAATTGTCTGTAAACATTTCTCCATAGGTGTCTAATCCTGCCTCTACAGAGAGATATTCTCCTCCAGCTATTAAGATATGTTCAGTATTCTCTATAAGATTTTTCACATTTTGTATTCTTTTAGAATATTCATCCATAAAATCTATCCTTTAGTTTTAAACTGCAATAATCTTTTAATTAATATAAAATCAGATAAAAATAAATTATTTTAATATATGACTAATTAAAAAAATAATTAGTTTAATTCAATAACTTATTTTTATTTTTTTTATTATTTTAATTAATAATGTATATATCAATAATTTAATATATAATTATCTTAAATTTGATTTCTTTTTATTTTAATTAATTTTTTAATTTTTAAGGATTTTTTTTCAACGAATTACAATTAGAATAATTCATCTAATGTATTTCCAATATCTTCTTTAAAAGGCAAATACCTTTCATTTATATCTGGAGATAAGTATTTGTCTAGTTCGTCTTCTGGCACTAAATAATATTGGCCATTATGCTCAACAGTTAATTCTACATGGCTTCTGTTGAATCTTGCCAAGTTTATATTGTCATATGATTTAAGCAATTGGTCAAATGGGAAACGGATGATTATAGGGGTATTAAAACCTATTCCAAATTCTAAAAGCAATAATTTTCCATTTAAAGCTTTTTTTCTAAAGTCAATATATGCTTGGTTTTGCTTATGCCATTCATCATCTTCAACAAAGAAATTATCTTTTCTAAGGTTTAAATCCATTTCCTCTCCACATACTGGACATTTTGGAACAAGTTCAGAAGGTATTTTCAAATCTTCATCAGTCTTTTCAATCATTTCTAAAATTAGTTCCTCATTGTCATAGAGTTTATTATGGCATGCCTTAGAGCATTGGAGTTTAGAATATGATCCTTGAGTTCTGAAGAATCTTTCCTTGTCAAATCCAGATTTTAGGAACTGGTCATCTGTATTTGTTGTAATGACAAAGTAATCCTTGTCCTTTATAAGTTCATAGAGCTTTTTATAAAGGTATGTTCCTTTCATTCCAACATTATTTACATATACATGCTTTGCAAAATAAGCCCATCTTTCCTCAGGGCTTTTGAATGGATAAAACATGGAACTGTACATGTCTGTAAAACCGTATTTTTCTTTATATTCTGAAAAATTATCATAAAATCTTTTGCCGCTGTATTCAACACCTGCTGCAGTTGATAATCCTGCTCCTGCACCTATTAATATATAATCTGCATCGTTAATGAGTTTTTTAAGTTTTTCTGTTCTTTTTGAATATTCTTCCATAATGTAGTTGCCTCCTAATTGTCCTTTTTGAAGTTCCTGTTCTATTTGCTCTTTTATTTTTTTTAAGATTTAATCGACTCCTTTTTCTATTTTGATTATTTATATCCGATTTTTAGGGTTTTCTTTTTTTATTTTTTTTATTATTCCTTAAGATTTCTCATATAAATTTCAGTTGAATCTTTTGAGAATGTATTAAAAATGATTTTTTCAAGATTTGTATCTTTATTATTCCTTAAATAATCTTTTACAGTTTTTATAGCTATTTTAGAAGCATCTTCTTTTGGGAAATTAAAGACTCCTGTTGATATTGAACAGAATGCAATTGATTTTAATTTTCTTTTATCTGCAAGCTCTATACATGATTTATAACAGCTTGCAAGTTCTGCTTTTTCTTTATCATTTGGCTTGAATCCATTAGGGATTGCAGGGCCTACAGTATGAATCACATATTTTGAAGGTAAATTATAAGCATTTGTAATCTTTGCAGTTCCTATTTTCTCTTCGTGGCCTTGCTTTTTCATTATATGGTCACATTCCATTCTTAACTGGAATCCTGCTGCAGAATGAATCTGATTATCAATGCAATTGTGCAATGGAATAAAGCAGCCTAACATCTGGCTATTTGCTGCATTTACAATCGCATCTACCTTAAGATAAGTTATATCTCCTTGCCAGACAGCTATTTTTGATTCTATTTCATTAATATCTGCACTTATTGCTTCTATTTCTTGAGCAGAAACCAAATTTTTCTCTCGTGTTTCATTACATAAGATCTTGTCTTGGATTTCGTAATACTCATCGCTTAAATCTGTTGGACTTTGAATATTCATTAATGACCTTAGCAATTTCCTTTTTTTAGTGTAGTCATCTGGAATTTCAATGTCATCAGCTATTCTGCCATTTGCAGAAATCAGTTCTTTTATTAAAAAATCTACTTCTTCATTTCTGTTCATTTTTCACACTCGTTAATTTTTTCTTATAGATAATTAAGTTTTGAATATATAAAACTTTTTTGTTACTATTTAGTAACATAAACT
>CAMODR010000127.1 GCA_946611495.1 uncultured Methanobrevibacter sp.
TAATTTATATTTAAGAAACTAAGATTTCTATAATTTATATTTAAGAAACAAAGATTTCAATAAATTTAGCATAAGCTGGTCTGGTAATGAATACACCAATTAAAACCCCTATGATTGTAGTGAATGCAAAACCAGCAATTGTACCAATACCACTGCTTCCTCTTGCAAATCCAACATATGCTAGAGGTAACATAGCTGCAATCAATGTACCTGCTGAAGCGAAAATAATGAACAATGCATTCTTAACGTTCATTTGGGTTCTTGTTCTTCTGTGTCTAGTGTTTTCATCATCGTGGTGCAATACCTCATCCGTAATGATGATCTGGTCGTCTACCCCAGTACCTACAGATGCGATTAAACCTGCAATTGCCGCCAAGTCAATGTTCCAATGTATAATTGAAGCTATTCCTAAAATGATAATTATCTCGGAAAGTGTAGTGATAAGAATAGGAATTGCTAAGAAAGCTCTTCTGTATCTAAGGAATACAACTCCAGAAATACCTAATATTGCAAGAAGACCTGCAATTAATGCTCCTTGTCCAAATTGTTGACCGAGCTCTGGAGATACTGTATTTGACCCTACAGTGTGAATCTTAACAGGCAATGAACCTGTTTTTAAAACAGTGAATACTGTATTGGATTCTGATTTTGCGGTTTCAACATCATCTGCACCACCAGTTACTTGAACTTCAGCAACAGCTTCTCCACTTGCTAATTCATCTGCTAAAGCAGGAGGGTTGTCATCGATTTGCTTGCCGTCAAGGTACATTACAACTTCATGTCCGCCTTTTCCTTTTGCAAGCTCTGCGAATTTCTTAGCTCCATCGGTAGTTAATGTAAATGGAACTTGCCATTCTCCAGTCTCTCCAACAACAGGGGCTTCTACAGATGCAACATCGCTACCGGTTAAAACGGTCTTATTGTCTATTTTAGCTTCAAAGATACCTGGATTTCCAATCAGCCGTTCAACTTCTTCTGGTGTCTTTCCGGCCATCTCAACTATAACCATCTGGTCTCCACTGGACCTTACCTTTACATCAGTTACACCATAAAGGTTAAGCCTTTTGTCGAGTACAGAGGTTACAACATCCATTGTACTTTGATTGACAGGGTGTTCCAATTCCAATTGAATTGATGATCCTCCCTTTAAGTCAAGACCTTGTTCAACTCCAAGTAAGCTGATGCTTAGAATACTTATGATAAGGAAAATTAAGAGGATTATCACTTGCCTATCTTTAAAGAATTTTGATAAGTTGCTAGCCATATTCATTTACCTCCTTTTTCCTTTTTTCTGCTTTTCTTGTTTTTACGTTTGTTACCTTTTTTATTGGATTTTTTGGATTTTGATGATTTGTTGGATTTATTCTCTGATGACTCTTTTTCATCATTGGAAGAATCTTCATCTTTTGATGAATCTTTATCTTTTGAAGAGCCCTTTTCTTCATCATCGCTAGACTTGCTTTTAATCCTGTCTCTTAAGGATGATTTTTCTTTAGTCTCTTCTTTTTTGGAAGCTTTCTTATTTTGAGATTTGGAAGCATCAGAACTTATGTTATATTTTTCATGTTTTTTCTCATGTTTCCAATCGATATAAGTTTTAAGGATTCCTAAGTTCATGAGCCAAGTTGAAAGAATATCTCCAATCAATCCGATAACCAAAACAGCGGAAATGTTACTTAATGTAGTTGCTTCAGGCATGATTATTACAGTAACCAAATATAAAATAGCCATTGCAGCTATTGCAGCAAAGGACATGGTTAAACCTGTATGCATTGCATTTCTAGCTCTTTCGTTAACAGTTCCTTCCCTACGTTTCAAGAGTCTTGTGGTAAGGAGAATATCTGTATCCACACTGTACCCAATAAGCATTAGCAATGCACCGACAGATGCAATTGACAATGGTATGTGAAGCAATGACATGCCTCCAAGAGCAATCAGAATATCACATAATGCCGCAAGGATAATAGCTACTGAAGGTACAGGCTCTCTAAATACAATAAAAACAGTAATTGCCATGAATAGGAAAGCAAAAATCATAGCGATATAGATTTGTCCCATTGCCTCTTCACTTAAAACAGGACCAATCTCGTTATAGCTGATTACCTTGGCCTTTCCATTTATGGCACTTGTAAATGTACTTGAATTAACATTATTTTCCAGTTCTACAGTAACCTTATTGTCACCATTGCTTGTAACTTTTATATTGTTTGTATGTAATTCTTGTGTTAACTGTTGTTCAAGGTCACTTTGGCTTATAGAATCTGCCAATTGCAATTCTGCAAGTGATCCTCCCTTCAGTTCCACTCCTTGTTCAATTCCATTAAATGAAATTAGAGCTAAGGATAAAAGTGCAAGTATGATAGGTATGACAATTAAGGCCTTATGATTTTCCATAATTTTGTCAAACATTTTTTCATTACACCTATAAAAATTCTAGTAATTATTATGTATAATTTTATAATAATATGGTTGATATTTTGATAAAAATTTATACATATTAACTTTCTTTTTTATTATTATTAAATTATTTGTTGATTTTATTATTTTTTTTAGTGAAATTATTTTTATTTTTTAAAAAAGTAGTTTTAGAATAATTTTTAAAATATGTTTTTGAATAGTTTAAAAAATAGTTTTAGAATAGTTTTTAAAATTAGTTTTAGAATAGTTTTTAAAATTAGTTTTAGATTAGTTTTTAAAATAAGTTTCAGAATAGTTAAAAAAATAGTTTTAAAAATTTAAAAAGAGCATGTTTTTGTGTATCAGGATAAAATAGTTATTTTAATAAAAAAATAGAATTAGAATTAGTATAATTCTAAATCTAATTGGTCAATGGTTTTTTCAGTATCCTTTCTAATCATTTCAAGGTTTTTGTCACGGGTTTTGATACTGAATTCCTGAACTACCCTTGCCCCTCTTGCTCTTAGCTTAAGGTCCATTTTATTAAGAGCTGCTGAGCTGTCAGAACTGGATGTGGTGGTAAAAATGACTATGTCTTTTCCAAAGAAGTTGTATTGGTCAATTAGGGTAATTATTGCAGGAGATGGATTGTTAGCCCAAATAGGCCCTCCTATGTAGATAGTGTCATATTCGCTTAAATCCAAATTTGGAGGATAAATTTCGGTTTTGCTTTCTCTAAATGCATCAAAAGTGGATGTTAATCTGTTTTTAAATCCGTCACGTTTTTTCAAGTCTCTTATTCTACAAATGTCACATCTTAAATTGACTGCTAATGTTTCTGCAACTTGCTGTGTTTTTCCTCCATCTGAATAGTATAAAATTATTCGATTCATTTTAATACTCCTTAGAGTTTTTTTTCATTAATCTTTAAAAATAAATAAGTATAGAATAATTAATCGTTTATATTATAAAAACTTAATTATTCTAAAAATATTTTGATTTGTTTGTATGTTTCTTTTCTATGGATGCATTCCAAAGAAGTCTAATCCAGTTTTTTCATCAAAGCCACACATGATGTTCATGTTATGAATAGCTTGTCCAGATGCTCCTTTAACTAAATTGTCAATAGCAGAGATAACAACAAGTCTGCCAGTCTCATCGATTTCAAAGCAACCGATTTGAGCATAGTTAGATCCTCTTACGCTGCTTAAGCGAGGAATTTCGCCATCTTCCAAGATTTGGATGAATGGTTCGCCTTCATATTGTTTTTTATAAAGGTCAAGGATTTCTTCACTTGTTATGTCTTCTTTGCCGTCAACTAAGAAACAATGGTTTGTAGTAAGAATTCCTCTGATTACTGGAACAAGGTGTGGTGTAAATGATATTTTAACATCAGAGAATGCTCCAAGTTCCTGTTGGATTTCTGGCATATGCCTGTGGCTTGTAGGTTTATAAGGGTTAACGTTATCTCCAATATTTGGATAATGTGTAGATGTTGTTGGATTTACTCCAGCACCACTGACGCCAGTTTTAGAATCAAAAATCATTCTTTCGGCAATTTTAGCTTTTGATAAAGGAATTCCAGATAATATTGCACCAGTTACAAAACATCCTGGATTTGCAATAAGGGTAGCTTTTTTAATTTCTTCTCTGTGAAGTTCTGGAAGTCCGAAAACACCTTTGATATCAGATGTGTGCTTGATTCCATACCATTTTTCATAAACGTCAATGTCATTGAATCTGTAATCTCCACTTAAGTCGATTACCTTAGCTCCAGTTTCAAGCAATTCAGGAACTATTTTCATTGAAGCACCATGTGGAGTTGCTGCAAATATGACGTCTGCATCCAATTCGCTTGGCTTCTTGTTTTTAAATACTAAATCTGTTCCTCTTATATGTGGATGTATCTTATGCACTGGAGTTCCGTCATATTGTCTTGAGGTTATGTCAACTATTTCCACTTCAGGGTGAGATGATAACAATCTGATTAATTCTCCTCCAGTATATCCACTTCCGCCTACAATCGCTACACTTACCATTTTTAACACCTAAATAATTTTTAACGTTTTATTTGTTTTTTTAATTAATATTTCATTTCTAAATAGTCTATTATAAATAAATATTATTTTTAATTAATGCTGTTCTTTTTCAAATATTTATTATTAATAAATTAATCACAGTTTACATAATCTTCTTCAAAGTCAGAGTTGCGTATTTTCTTAATGATTTTACAAGTGCTGTCAAGCTCAGCAATTCTATGGTCTTCAACTCTCATTGCCTTAGCTTTGATTCCTCTTTTATCAAGTTCCTTTTGAAGCTTTTCCACATCATGTCTTTGGTCGAATCCAATAGCTATAATGTCTGGCTTGATTTCCTCTACAATTTTAAACATGTCTCCATCATGGCCAATATACGCTTCATCAACAGGCTTTAGGTATTTGATCATTTCTAATCTTTGATTTTCATCAATAACAGGAATTCTCTTTTTCTTTTTCACTGTTGAGTCTCTAGCTATTACAACTGCAAGGACTGCATCTTCTCCTCCTAATTCCTTTGCTTTTTCCAGGTATAATCCATGTCCTGGATGTAATAAGTCGAATGCTCCTGTTGCCATTACTTTCAT
>CAMODR010000128.1 GCA_946611495.1 uncultured Methanobrevibacter sp.
TGATAAATATATTATTAATGACTTACTAAATAATATATGTAATTAATAAAATTGCTTTTTTTAAGGAGGCTAAACCATGGGTCTATTTAACAGAATAAAAGAAATAAGAAATAAAGAATCTTCAAATGCAAATACTAGGCCTGCAATATTAGCTTCCACATACAATAAGGTCAATCGCAGATTCATAAGCAGTACAGATGCAAGCAGCTATATGGCTAAAAACATGCACAAGTTCTACATTACAAGCTCCAAATTTTCAAAAGGGGTTCAAATCAAGAACCTATTGCGCAAATTAGACATAACCATTCCTAAAAGTGGATTCATATACTTCCTTGATGAATTCAAGAACCTTGACTATGATGGTGAAATCATAAATAGCGTTGTTGACTATTCAGTCATCTTAGACAATTCAATCTATGACATGAATGAAATATTCTTCAATCCTAAGGAAGGTCCTGGATTTAAGAACATGTCTTCTGATTACAATAAGGAAATGCTTGCTGTACTGGATGGAATCGAACTGCTTATCTATGAGATACATAAGAAGTTGGCAAAATCCTCTAGAGAAGATAAGTCTAAGTATATACGCTTCTTTGAGGACATGATTGACAGAAAGGCAGAGCACTTTGAAGAGGCTTTACAAAGAATACTCTTTTTTAATCAGCTATTGTACCAGACTGGCCATAGCCTAAACAGCCTTGGCAGATTGGATAAGGTTTTAGAAGACCTTTACTTTGATGACTTAAACAGCGGTTTCATCACCAATCAGGATGCATATGAATTAGTTAAGGACTTTATGAAAGCCCTTCACTCATATTCTTGGTATAAGGTGGATGATGCATCATCCTTGTCAAGCCAAGTGATTACCCTTGGAGGAAAGTATAGCGATGAGTTTGGCCAGTACTATTTCTATAATGACTTGACTTATATGTTCCTGCGAGCTTCTGGAGAGTTAGACTTTAATGACATTAAGGTGGCTTTAAGGATAAGTTATGAGACTCCTGATGACTTGATTAAGCTTGCACTTGATTCAATCAATACAAACACAGTATATATTGAGGATGGTGTGGCTTTAGAATCTAATATAGATTCAAATATAATATTTTCCCATGATGAGACAGTCATAGACAAATTGATTGACTTTGGATACTCTAAGGAGGATGCATATGGATATGTTATCTCATCTACCCTTGAGCCTACATTCCTATCAAGCCTTGAGGCAAACAATTTAGCATCATTTTCATTATTGGAGCCATTGAATAAGATATTTGAAATGGAATCCAAGGAGCAGATAGACTCTATAGCTGACTTTGACTCATTTATGGACATCTATAAATATAATCTTAAGAATGAAATAAATGCTGTCATTGAAAAGGTCGATGCCACCCAATGGAATAGTGACCCATTGCTCTCACTTTTAACTAAGGAATCCTATCACCATCAAATGGACATATCCCAAGGCAGCTCAAGAAACAATAATTATGGAATAAGAGTCTATGGTTTGGAAAATGCTGTAAATAGCTTATATAATCTTAAGAAGTTTGTTTTTGAGGATAAGATAATTGGTCTTAGGGACCTTAATAAAATGAGGTCCAACAACTTCAAAAAGAAAAAGTATCATGATATTTATGCTTTGCTTAAGAACAATCCAAATAGGTTTGGATCTTCAAATCAAGAGATAATAGACCTTTCAAATGACATAATCTCCTATCTGGAAGACCATGTGAAGGAATATGAAAACAGCTTTGACGGAAGGCTTAAGTTTGGCCTTAGCGCTCCAAAGCATATGGTGGAAAATGATAAGCAGGCATCCTTTGATGGATCTCTTAAAAACACTCTTCCAGAAAGAGAATTATTATCTCTTAATGATACCAATTTGGACAGTTTTGATTTTGCATCTAAATTAGATTATGGGCAATCTGGATTCAATGGAAATATGATTGAGCTAAATCTTAAAGACCCTAAGGATATCCCTGAATTCTTTGTTAAGGCAATAGGAATTGGTTTCAATCAGTTGCAGATAAATCTAATTAAAGAAGAGATTATTGTAAAAGAGAATGAGGAATAATTAGTCCTTTATTTTTACTTTTTGCATTGCTTTTTTTATTTTATTTTTTATTATTTAATGCTACTTTTTTGTCTTTCATTTTTGCACAAAATCACATTTTCACAAAATCATTTTGTCGCATTTAAACAAGTTTTATTATGTCTAAAAACAAAAATTAAAATAGGTTTTAGGTATTGAATACTAAATCATTAAAAATAGTTCTATTAGAGAGTATTGATTTACTTTATCGAATTTTAAGAAAAATAAGGATATGAATGGGGCGTGATAACTTGTATAAAGTCGATGAATGTAATATTTTGTCAAATGTAGGAATTATGATGGATATTAGAATTAAAGAAACTTTGAATAATTTTTTAAGCAATATTTCTAATACATTAAAATTAATAAATGGGGAATTAAGCCAATCAAGTTCTGACGAGCTTATGGCAGAATTTTTTAAAGAAGTTAGGGACTTTGCAATATTTTTAAATGAATTATATGGATTTGAAAAAGAATATGATTATTATTTAAGTATAATAAAAATGTTGAGATATACTTTAAAGAATTATGATTTTATTGATAAAAATGATTCTAAACTAGTTTTTGAATCTTTAATGAAGTTCAATGATTTAATTAAATTTAAGGTGTTTTTCTTAAGCGGGAATATTTCCGAAGAAGAGTACTTAAATAAATTTGAAGATTTTGTTAATTATTTAAGAAAACTTAAAGATTATTTTTATTTAAACATTTATCATCCAATTGGGGGTTGTGAAGAAACAATTCATAAAATTTCTGAAATCGTATTGGGGGATGAGTGGTGGTAAAATGGATTATTTTATAGATACTAATGTAGCTATTGCTTATTCATTTTTTTTAGATAAACATCATATCTCTGCTAGTAATTTCTTTTCAGAAACTAATGATGATATTTATTGGTCTAATAATGTTTTTAGGGAATATGAAGATATTTATTATGAAATTTTTGAAGCAATAGAATTTTTTTTCGACAAGGTTTTTTTAGAACTACTAAGTTCGGATGAAGTTTTTTTAAATAAATACTCCTTTGAAAAGTTTGTTTTAATTAACACTAAACAGTCTGATTTAAGTATTGACAAAAAATTAAAACTAATTGATATTTTTTGGGAGGAAATTTTATCAGGTATTTTTCAAGAGAAAATGAATTTCATTACTTATTTTGAAAATTTTTCTAATGAAATTCCCTTTGAATTTATTAGAAATAAGAATTATTTGCTTGAGAAAATCAATTTGTATGATTGTGGGTTGGATAATTATAAGAAATATGTGGATTTATTGAAGTTATTATTAAAATCTCATGTTCATAAACCAGATTATAAAATTATTTTAGATGCTCATGATTTTGCTCGAGATACTCTTGCGGTATTTGTCACTTTTGATAAAAAATTATTTAATGCTGTCAAAGGTATTGATAAATTAAATATAGATGGATATAGATTGTTAAATTAATAACTTTGTTGAAATCTTATTTTATTATTTTTTTTAACATGTGATATGTTATTGAATTTAAATTTTCTTAATATTGTTAAAGAAGAAAAATAAGTTAACTATAATATAAATTAAAAATATAAATATATTTTTCTAGTAAAAAATTATTTTAATAAATTTAAAATCAAACTCATAAATTGAATAGGAATAAGGATTATTATGAAGGTTTTAGGAGTTACAGGAATGCCAGGTTCTGGTAAAAGCGTTTTTATTGACACTGCACTGGAAAAATATGGAATTGTAGTTAGTATGGGTGACATTATCCGTGAAAAGGCTCGTGAAAGAGGAGAGGATACTGGTACAACTGCAAAGAAAATAAGAGAGGAATTTGGTCAATATATCGTATCCGAATTGACTGTTGAAAGAATCAAGGAAATCTTAAAGGAAGATAATGAGGCTGACTTTATTCTAGTTGATGGAATTAGAAGTCCTTATGAGGTAGAGATGTTTAAGGAAAATTTTGATAATTTCTCATCTGTCTCAATCTTTGCATGTGCCCAAACAAGATTTGAAAGACTTGTCCTTAGAAACAGGGCAGATGATTCTGACACTTATGATGGCTTTTTAGTAAGGGACAATAGGGAATTAGGCTTTGGACTTGGTGAAGTGATTGCAACTGCAGATTACTTGCTTGTAAATGAAGATTCCTTAGAAGACTTCCAAGATCAAGTCCGTAACTTTTTAGAAAGTCAATTGGATTAATTTTTATTATCTATTTTTTAATTTTTTTTATTTATTTCCTTTTTTTAAAGAATTTGTTTTTTTAGTATTTTTTTATTTTTTTCTTTTTTTTAATAGAGTTTCTTTATTTATTAAGAACTAATTGAGAAAAATAATTTTGAATAAAAAAGATTTAATTAAGATTAACATCAAAAATATAACAAGGAACATTAGAAGGTTTAGTTCATAATGTTTATCAATATAATTATCTAATTTTTAAGGAGAAAAATATATGGCAGATGAAGGATCCAACACAAATCGTATGAGTAAAAATGAATATTATCTTGCAATCGCTCTTTCTGTATCAAAAAGAAGCACATGTCTTAAAAGACGTTATGGTGCTGTAATAGTAAATAATGATGAAATAATCAGTACTGGATATAATGGAAATCCAAGAGGGGAAGAAAACTGCTGTGACAGAGGGGACTGTCAAAGAATGAACTTGCCATCCAATTCAGGAAACTATAATGACTGCTTTTCAGTTCATGCTGAACAAAATGCAATGATCAGTGCAAGCAGAAATGAAATGCTTGGTTCAACTATTTATTTGGCTGGAGAAAAGTACGATGATGGTGATTGGGTAGAGATAGATGATGCAGAACCTTGTCCAATCTGCTTCAGAATGATTAAAAACTCTGGAATCGATAAGATAGTCAGCCAAAAAGG
>CAMODR010000129.1 GCA_946611495.1 uncultured Methanobrevibacter sp.
ATTATTTTTTAAATTAGATATTATTTTTTATTTTCAGTTTCTTTTAATTTTTAAATATTTTTTTCTGATTTTAGTTTGTTTTATAATTTTAATAATTTTAATATTTTAATATTTTAATAATTAAAAAAATTATTAAGATTAGATTTTATAAATCTAATCCTTTTTCTATCATTTTTTCCTTTAAAAGAGCCATATTTTCCTTTACATCACTTTCTCCGACTCTTCCAATAAGTCTTTCATTTTCAATGAAGCGTTTTTTATACTCTTCCTTTTTCTCATCATCAATAATGTCTACTCTTGTATAATCGACTAATGATTCTAAAAATGCAAATAATCCTCTGTTCAATGCTTTAGCGCCTTGCTTATTGATTATGATCTTAAGAGGTTCTGCCTTGATGATATAGTTCTTTTCACCCTCATTTACATGGTCCCTTTCAGCCTTCATTTCTTCAATTGATTTTACAAGAGCAATGAAATAAGCGTCTGCATGCTTTAAGTAAACGATGTCATCATCTTTTACAAATTCATCTTCCTCAAGGTTTCCATATAAAGACCTTGCAAAGACAGAAGGGTCATTTGTAACGTTAACTACAAAAATTCCGGTTTCCTTAATGTTTTTTAATGTGGTGCTTCCTTCAAATATCCTCGCTGCAATATCATAATCCCCTATGCATTTTAAACCGATTGGTGCAGCATCCATTTCACCTGCTTTGTTCATAGTGGTGTAGATAGTCTCATATCTTCCTCCAGCTTTTATTCCAATACTTTCTAAACTAAATGACATCTTTTAACCTCTTTTTATTATAAATATTTATTTTAAAATTTATTTTTATTATTTCAAATTTTATTCTTATTTATATGCATTTTAATTATTAATACTTTTTACTAAAATTCAATATATTTTCTTCATATGATTCCTTTAATTTTCATATTTTTATAAATAAATTTAATACTTTTAATACTTTTTGTTAATATAATAAAAGGTTTTAAATAATATCTTAAATATATTATATTTAGTATAATTTATAATAGAATTATTATAATAAATTTTTAAAATATTTTATTAAATTTATGTCTCAAATATTTTTCTTTAAGTTACTATTTTCATTAATCAATAAAAATTTAAAGAATGATTAAATTTAATAAAATTAGCAATAACCAATAAATTAATCTTATTTATAAAAAATAATTAGTGATATATATGATAAGTATTAAAAACCTTTCCAAATCATATAAATTAGATAATGGGGAAGAAATTCCTGCTTTAAAAAATATTAATCTTGAAGTTGAAGAAGGAGAAATCTTAGGAATTATAGGAACCAGCGGATCTGGTAAGACATCACTTCTTAGAATATTAAGAGGTGTAGAAAAGTTTGATGAAGGAGAATTTACTTTAAGCAGATATACAATCAAGCCAGATTCTTCCCAATTTTATTTTAATCAAATCAAGAAGGAAACAGCAATACACCTTCAAAGGTCATTTGGTATTTGGCCTGAAACAGCTCTTGACAATGTATTGAGAAAATTATATGGGGCTAAATATGGTGATGAAGCAAGCTGTAACTTAGAGGAGGCTCATGACCAGTTTGAAAAGGAAGCTATGGAATTGTTAGAGCTTGTAGGTCTTGACCATAAGGCTGATCATTTGGCTTCTGTTTTAAGCGGTGGAGAAAAGCAAAGGTTAATCATGGCACGTCAATTAGCTAAGAAACCTAAAGTAATGTTGCTTGATGAGCCTGCAACTATGGCTTGTCCAAAGACAAAGCAAGAAATTTTAGACGCTGTCAAGAAAATCAATGAAGAGCTTAACATCACAATAATTCTTGTATCTCACTTGCCTGAAATTCATAAGTTCCTAGCAGATAGAGTCATTCTTTTACAAGACGGTGAGATTGTCAAGGACGGTCCTGTAGATGAGATTGTAGATGAGTTCCTAAAGGACATTGATGAGCCTGTTGATATCAATATCGAATCCACTGATGAAGCTATCATTAAAGCAACAGATATTGATAAAAGGTTCTATTTGCTTAAAGGTAAAAACGTTTTGCATATGAAAGATGTTAACCTTGATGTAAAAAGGGGCAATGTCCTATCTCTAGTTGGCCCAAGTGGTGCAGGTAAGACAATTCTTCTTAGGATGTTAGGAGGACTTGACTATCCAGATGAGGGAGATGTATTGTTTAAGCTTGTAAATGAGAAAGATGGCCAAGAGGAAGTCAGATGGGTTAACATTAAGGATGCAAGTCTTGACAGAATGGAAATCAGAAGAAACATTGGTTTCATGCATCAGGAATTTGCATTGAATTATTATGCTACCGTTCAAAGCCAATTGGCAGTTAAATTAGGATATAAAAGATGGGATATGGTAGAGGAAGCAAAGGAAAGAGCTAAGGAACTTGGACTTCCAGACATGTTGCTTGATGCTTTATACCAATTGACTGACTTACCTGAAAGGGAAGCTAAAGCACGTCTTGAACAGATTGGCCTTGATCCTTCAATTCTCGATGAATTATTCCCTAAATTCCCTGAAACCTTAATCAAGGAAGAAGTGAAAGACCTATTTGAAGCACTTGACTTACCTCTTGATATTTTAGGCAGAAAGTCCTATGAATTATCCGGTGGTCAAAAGGTACGTGCTATGTTGGCTTTAGTCCTTGTATCCAAGCCTAAGATTCTATTGCTTGATGAGCCATTTGGAGATTTAGATCCAAAGACATTAAGAATAGTTGCTAACTCACTTAAAAGAATCTGTAAAGAATATGGAACTACTGTTGTAATGGTTTCACATAATACTGACTTCATTAAGGAGTTAAGCAATAGGGCTGTATTCATTGATGAAGGCTTGCTTAAGGATGATAGTGAAGACGTTAACAAGCTTGTCGATGACTTTATTGGATTCTGTCATGCAGATTATTTAATGTAAGTCAGATAATAATGCTGATTGTTTAATAAATCAAATAGTTTTAATAATTTCTAAAACTATTTCTTTTTTTAATTTTTATTTTAATTTTTATTTTAATTTTTTATTATTTCATTTTTTGATTATTTAAATTATTTAGGACATTATGATTTATTGTTCTATTTTACTTGTTTAGATGATATTATGTTTAAGAATATTTTAGTTGCAAGTGACGGCTCAAAATGTGGAGATAAGGCAGTGGATATGGCTATTGATTTAGCTTCAAAGTATGATGCAAAGATTTCTGCACTTTATATTATGGATTTTAGCCTTGATTTCTCATATGATGATTTAGATGATGCCGGAGGCGCTGTATTAGATGACATTACAGCAAAGGGAAAGGAAAAGGATGTTGTTGTTGTAGAGCATATCATTACAGCAGACCCTATTATTGATATGGAAACAATGATTAGGAAGATAAATCCAGACATTGCTATTTTTGGAGCTTATGGATTATCTGCAGAAAAGGAAGATAAAATCGATTATAAGAAGATAGGCAGTGTGGCCTTAAATGCTTTGAAAGTTGCTAAAGTTCCTGTTCTTTTGGTAAAATAAACTATTATTGTAATTGGTGGTCTTTTTGAAAACTATAGTGATTAATGCAGGTCCTAAAAGAAGAGATTTGAATGCGCAATTGGCTAAATCTGCAGCTAAAGGTGCTGAATCTGTTGGTTCTGATGTGGAATATATAGATCTATATAAGATAGACTTATGCGGATGCATGACCTGTTTAATTTGCAAGCAGAAGAATCAGGAGAAGTGCAAATGCTATTGGAGAGATGACCTTTCACCGATTATTGAGAGGATTTTTGATGCTGATGCCCTTCTAGTGGCAGCACCTATATTTTTCTCAGCTCCAACAAGCCATTATATGGCTTTGCTTGAAAGACTTATCTATTGTATGGTTTCATGAAGTTGGCAATCATTTAAGGGAAAGGTAAATGTAGGACTTTTCTATAGCATTAATTATCCTAAGGATTACTTTGAAAAGTCAATCAGGCCTCATTTGAAACAATCTGAAGAAGTTTTAAAGATGCTTAATGGAAAAGTGTCTATTTATACTGCTGGAAATATATCTAAAAATGAAAGATCCAAAACTTCTCCAGATGCTCAAAAGAAGATAGCCCAAAAAGAAAAGGAATTTGAAAAAGACCTTGAAGAAGTTTTTAAAATTGGTGCAGAATTAAGTTCTGATAATTAAATTTTTTAATTTATTTTTTTATATTATAATTTTTCTTATTTTTTACAAAATCTTTTTTATTCTTCTTATTTGAACTATAAAATCATTTTTTTTATTAATTTTCTTTACTTTTCTTTAACTTTTTTAATAAAATGTTGTTAAGTAATAAAACAATTTATATATTATTAAGTTCTAAATATTATTATAATTAATTAAAGGGAGGTTAAATTATGGCTAAATACAGATGTACTATTTGCGGATATGAATACGACACTGAAAATGGTGAAGAAAGAAGAGACGTTGCAGCTGGAACTGCTTGGGAAGATGTACCTGAAGATTTCACTTGCCCATTATGCGGTGCTGTTAAAAAAATGTTCAGAGAACAATAATTTTAAAATTTGGAATAGGCTAATTTATTTTAAGTTCAATTAGTTTATATAAAATTTACTTCATTTTGGATGTGAAAAAATGGTTTATGTTTGTGACATTTGCGGATACGAATACAATCCAGAAGCTGGTGACCCAGATAATGGAATTGATGCAGGAACTGCATTTGAAGACTTACCTGATGATTGGGTTTGCCCATTATGCGGTGCAGAAAAAGCAGATTTTGTAGATGAATAAATTAATTACTTTTTTTAAAAATAATAATTTATTTATTTTTCAAATATATTTTTAAATTATTTTTCAGTTTTAATTATTTTATTTTAATTTTTAACTAAATTTTAAGTTATTTAATTAATTTATTTTAATTTCTAACTAAATTTTAAGTTATTTAATTAATTTATTTTAATTTTAACAATATTTTATA